>DAOUVG010000230.1 GCA_030667735.1 Dehalococcoidales bacterium | reverse complement strand
CTTACTACACACAACACCTTACACTGCCTTGATTGGGGATATTATTGACAGACAATGGCATTTAGCTTACCATTAGCTATATAATTCCTTGGAACAGGCGGCAGAACGATGATATGTAGTAAGGCGCTTTCCCTCCTTACTGTGGCCGCTATCTTGGGCATGCTGGTAGCGGTCATACCTGCACAGCCGGCTCTGGCGGCACCGGCAATCCAGCTTACACCGGCATCCGGTGCTGTCGGCACCATGGTCATGGTAACCGGCACCAACTTCGAATCCTACGAGGGTGATAGCCTCTCCATATTCTTTGGTGGCATGGAAATCATCACCAGTCCGGTAACGGTCCCTGACAGCGGTCGGCTGGAGACCGGCTTTGAGGTACCGGTCAACACGCCACCAGGTCTGGCCATTGTATCTGTTATCGGACCGCTCGGTACGACGCTGGCGAATGCCTCTTTCATGGTAGAAGCCCCTGAAATATG
The DNA here is from genome assembly GCA_030667735.1 of Dehalococcoidales bacterium. Classification (GTDB taxonomy): domain Bacteria; phylum Chloroflexota; class Dehalococcoidia; order Dehalococcoidales; family Fen-1064; genus DUES01. The sequence continues at coordinate 2,922 of DAOUVG010000230.1, read as the reverse complement.
GCCGGACGTGGATAGCGGCGTTATCGGGACATCGGTCACTATCACAGCCCGGGGATTCTATGTAAACAAGCTAGTTGCCTTCTACTACAAACATAATGCGGTGACTACACTGCTGGGTACGGCGGTGGCCGATACTACCGGTGGGTGCAGCCATACTTTTGTAGTACCATCCGGTTATGCCGGAGAGCACCAGGTCACAGCCGAGAACGAAATAGGGAACCGAGTTTTTCAGGCCAGTACCACGTTCGAGGTCATTCCTCAGGCTATCGTCAGTCCCACGCAGGGCTCCGCTGGCGACATTATCGCAATAAGCGGTACCGGCTTTGCCCCCGTTGAAGAGGTGAGCATTTACCTCAAAACGACCCCGGTAGCCTACATCGCTTCCGATGCGTTCGGTAGCTTTGAGGGCGTCTTCAAGGTGCCCGCCATGAGTAACGATTCCTACGCGATGAGGATAGAGGATATCAGTAAGAACAGGGTGCTGATGCAGTTCCCCATCGTCGCCGGTGCTAGTCTCAGCATTACCGATGGGCATGTCGGCACCGAGGTCATCGTTAGTGGGAACGGATTTACTGCCGGTGCTGAATTGACTGTCCGGTACGGTACTACGGAAGTTGCCCAGGCGTCAGTCGATGAAGACGGGTCATTTACCGTTACCTTTGAAGCCCCACCGGGTATCGCTGGTCAGCGCACGGTGACAGTCAGTGATGGTAACAATACCGCGGAGCTTGTATTCACCATGGAGTCGACACCACCGCTGACACCGGTCAGACAATTGCCGGAACCCGGGGTCGAGATACGCTCACCGGTTGTCTTTGACTGGGGAACGGTGGAGGACCTGAGTGCGCCGGTCACCTACACCCTCCAGGTAGCCAGTGATGGTGAGTTTGCCGATGTGGTCCTGGAGAAGTCCGGCCTGTCCACAACGGAGTACACCCCCACCAGCAAGGAGCAACTGCGGGCGTCCAAAGACGAGACTGCCTACTACTGGCGGGTGAAAGCCGTAGACGCCGCTTCCAATGAGAGCGGATGGTCTGCTGTGGGGTCGTTTAGAGTGGTCGCCTCTTTCACCATGCCGAGTTGGGCTATCTACGTATTGATAGGAGTCGCCGTGGTGATTGTCGGTTTCCTCGTCTACCGGTTGTGGAAGCGCAACCGGACCAGCTACTGGGAATAGCCGGAAGGACCGCCGGACAGTTCATGTATCGGCGTTGAGGATACGGATTACCCTGGTCTCCGCCCGGACAATTTCCATACTGTCCACCCTCTTGACTGCTTCCTGTATGTTCCCCTCTCTGGCGAGATGCGTCGTCATTACCAGCGGTACGAAATCCCTGGAGACCGCCTCCTTCTGGATAACCGCCGCGATGCTGATATCGTGCTTCCAGAAGATGTCACTAATCCGGGCAAGGACTCCCGCCTGGTCAACGGCGCTGAACCTCAGATAGTATCGCCTTTCTGCTGCTTCGGTGGTACCCAGCGATAATTCCTCGGCCGAGCTTGGCATGGGTAACGACTCACCCCCGGCGATATCCAGCAGGTCCTTGACTATGGCATCAGTTGTCGGGTAGACGCCGGCTCCGGGAGCAACGAAACCGGATACCACTCCATACTCATCTTCGAGTTCGGTCCCGTTGTAGGCCCCCTCCAGAGTCCCGAGGAGGGATGTCCCGGGCACCATCGCCGGGTGCACGGCAACATTGAATCTGCCTTTATTCTGCTCAATCACGCCGACCAGCTTGATGGCATATCCCAACTCGACGGCGTACCGGATGTCCTGGGCGGTGATGTTTCTGATACCTTCAATGGGGAAAGCCTGTACGGTACGGTAGGAATTCGTAATCAGGCCGAGTAGAATACGAATCTTGTTAGCGGTGTCTATTCCGTCCACATCATCCGATGGGTCGGTTTCGGCCAGACCCTTCTCCTGGGCTTCCTGAAGCGCCTGCTCGAAGCTCTTACCCTCCCTGGTCATAGTAGACAGTATGTAGTTGGAAGTGCCGTTGAGGATGGCGTAGATGCGCCGGTAGCTCTTGGCGGCAACGCCTGCCTGCTGGAACTCGTGGATAAGGACGTGACAGCCGACAAAGCTGGCCCGGAAACCGATGCGCCGGTGCAGGTCCGCAGCCAGGTTGAATATCTCCTGTCCCTTATGGGCGAGGAGCATCTTGTTGGCCGTTACCACGTCCTTGCCGTTGCGCAGGGCCTCGGCGATAATGCTCCCGGCCGGTTCAATGCCGCCGATAAGCTCGACGATGATATCGATAGCCGGGTCGTTCACAGCCTGCCGCCAGTCCGTTGACAGGTAACTAGCCGGGACTGTCACCGGGCGGGGTTTTTCCAGGTCGATATCGACCACCCGGGTCAGTTCCAGACCGGGTACTCCCTTCTCATAGAGGGCCTCCACCACGCCGGTGCCCATATTGCCGAACCCGATAACGGCTACCTTCTTGCTGGCTCCTGCTGACATGACACTACGCCCCCGTCTTTACTGTCCCGGGATAGCCAATCTTATAGCGGTGACGAGGGGGGTGTCAAATGGCGGGGGGAGAATCACATATTAGCTCTGACTCTCTACATCATGTACTATAACTCCGCCAGACCGCATAAAACACTGGCTAATCCGTATCCGAGAACACCAGCTATGGCAGCAGGAGTTAGCGACCATATTTGGACTATTGAAGAAATCGCTCAGCTGCCAGAGCTTTAGGTACGCTTCTTCCTTACTGAATAGGCACCATGGTCTCTGTCCCACCAGAGAACCAAAAATATGCTTTGGTACTTGATACACCACATACGGCATGGTCCGTCTATATGAAAAGAATACATGACGTCGATATCATCTAACTGGAGAGCTTTGAGGCGCTCTTTGGCCTCTTTGCTCATCATGATTACCGGAACTTGATGCAGACTGCCAGCTCT
>DAOUVG010000025.1 GCA_030667735.1 Dehalococcoidales bacterium | reverse complement strand
CTCGCACTGGGTTGGGTCGAAAGAGTTTTTCAGCACCCTGCTAGTACAGTCACATAGGTGACACTCCGGCAATTACGCGGACACAGATTGTCCCGCGTAATGTCATTGCGAGCAGGGACTCTGAGCAAAGCGAAGAGACACCGAAGCAATCTCCGGGGAAAGAAATGGATTGCTGCGCCCGTATCCTCACGAACACGAGTTATGTTTGCCCAGTGGTAGACATAACTCGAAAAACAAATCACACTCGGTTAGCCTCGATTTGTTTCCCTTTATTTTTTATTTTCTCTTTTGTCGCCATCAGTCCCATCGGTCACCAATGTAGTGGACGAGTACCTTACCTTGACCGGCCTCTAGCAGCGGTTGTAGTATTAAGATGTACCATCGGTATCATCATATTCACTCACACTTGAAAACCGCCCTCATCCAATAGTATACTCCCGGTAAAAGGAGGCCACCGCCCTGGAAAAGAACCGTATCAGCCGAATAACAGCCCGTCCCAAGCTGACTTCGCCGGTCATGCTGGCAGCATGGCCCGGGGTAGGTAACGTAGCCATGATAGTTGCAGACTATCTCCTCAGGAATCTGCCCTTTAAGGCACTCGCGGAGATAGAAGCCCCCTACTTCTTCGACCCCATAGGCGTGATAGCCCGCAATAACGTGGTGGAAGCGCCCCAGTTCCCCCAGAGCAGGTTCTACTACTATAAGACCGGCGCGAAGCAAAACGACCTGATACTCTTCATCGGCGACGACCAGCCGGTTTCCAAGGCTTATGAGCTGGCCAGCGGCGTCCTCAATGTGGGACTGAAGTTCGGTATCAGCCACGTGATTACGTGTGCTGCCGCCCTGACGCGCATCCACTTCACCGAGCAGCCCAGGGTATGGGGGGTGGCTACCACTCCGGAAATGACCGAACTGCTCGAAAAGTATGACCTGGTTCACCGGGGCAATCTACAGATCGCCGGCCTGAACGGACTGCTCCTCGGGGTGTCTAAAGAGAGAGGTGTCAACGGCATCTGTCTTCTTGGCGAGGTACCGACACATGCTTCCAGAGTAGAGAACCCGATGGCCGCCCTGGCAATACTCGGAATACTGACGAAAATGCTGGGGATTGAGGTGGATACCTCCGAACTCGCCGAGACCGCCCGCGAGACCAGGGAGCAGTTGAAACAGATGACCGCCATGGCCATGAGTGAGTACATTGAGCACTTCACCCAGCCTCTCTGGGAGCAGGACGACAACGGATTGGACGGTGATGAGGATGAGGAAGACGAGTAAAACCATACGGGGGGAGGTCTAGTTGTCACTGGCGGAAATCCTTACCGGCCTTCGTAATGACGATGGTGACCTGCCTGATTCCAGCCTGGTTGAGCTATCAGAGCTTGACTCCGAAGAGATGACTCTGCTGGTGCAGTCCTGGGATGCTATCGTACCGGAGCGACGGAGTCTCATCATCAACCGCTTGGTTGAACTGGCGGACAGCAACGTCACCCTGAATTTCCACGCGGTCTTCAAGCACTGCCTCGGGGACACCCACGCCGAAGTAAGAAAAGAAGCGGTCCGGGGTCTCTGGGAGTGCGAAAAACCCTCGCTGATTGAATCACTCATCGGTTTGCTGGAGGAAGACCCCTCGGAGGCGGTACAGGCAGAAGCCGCCCGTGCTCTGGGCAGGTTCGCCCTGCTGGTTGAAAACGGCACGATAACTTCCGAGTACACCTCTCAGATAGCTCACACCCTCCTGAATATCGCCGATGACAGCACCAGACCGATGGATATCCTGCGGCGCGCCCTTGAGGCAGTCGCCCCTCTATGCCTTCCCGAAGTCAAGACAGCTATAGAGAATGCCTACCTCAGTATGGATGACCGACTCCGCATCAGCTCGGTACGAGCTATGGGCAGGAACTGTGACTCATCCTGGCTACCGATTCTCCTCAGGGAACTGGGCAGTGCTGATGCCGAGATGCGTCGCGAAGTAGCGGAAGCGCTCGGGGAGATAGAGGAAAAAGACACCGTCTCGCAGCTCGCTGAACTTATCTACGATGATGACGTCGATGTCCGGCTTGCCACAATCCATTCACTTGGCAACATTGGCGGCGCCGAAGCCAGTGAGTGCCTGAAACAGTGCCTTGACGACCCAAATGAGGCTATCAGCCAGGCCGCCGAAAAGGCCCTGCAAGAACTGGCAAACATTGAAGGCATGTCATCTTTTTCGGTTTGACATGATGAGATACTCTCGAGTGAAGCATGATTGACGGTAGCAAGGTAATACTTCGCAACAAGAGGATGTCCGATGCCAGGAATGATTACCAATGGCAGAAAGACCCGGAACTTGCCTGGCTCGATGCAGCACCGCCGCTAGACTATACATTTGACGAGTATCTAACGGACTATGGCAGCGAACTCTTCTTTCCTTCCCCGGCCCGGCGCTCCTTCGCTGTTGACACCCTTGATGGAAAGCACATCGGCAACTGCGTCTACTACAATATTGACGAGAGCCAGAGCGAAGCCGAACTCGGTATCATGATTGGTGACCGACACTACTGGGACAAAGGCTACGGTGCCGACGCCGTAAGAGTGCTGCTCGACCATGTCTTCCGTTTAACGAATCTGAACCGCATCTACCTGAAGACCTTGGTTAGCAACGCCCGCGCCCGGAAATGCTTCGAGAAATGCAGCTTCACATCCCGCGGCCATCTGGAAAGGGATGGATACAAGTTCCTGCTTATGGACCTTTCCCGCGAACAATGGCAGGAAGAGCAGAAACAGCGACGGGTTACTGATTAGCAGGATGCTGAAAAAGGGAAGTCCAGAAGGGTGTTCCCCAGATATAATATTCCCCCTTTCCTGGCCAGGAAGGGGGAGGCACCGCCCCTTCTGAGGGGCGCTCGCACGGGGTTGGGTCGAAAGGGATTTTCGTCACCTTGCTAGCGCAGGCCCTGGACGCTATGAATCGTCCCTCTTCTGGAACTGATAGTAGTCAAGGGTATTTTTCAGGGCTAGAGCACCCCTATCCAGACTGGTGAACGCCGGCACCCCACCACCCTGGAGTTTCTTGACCAGCATCCGTGCTTCCCCGACAACCTTCGGCAGAAAGGGTACCGTGATAGTCACCATGACCGGCTTGGAACTTCGGTTCCTGAGGTCAATGATTGACTGAATTTCCTCATCGCGGTTCTCTTCTATCCCCGGAGGACCGCCGGTACCCGTGTACATCAATAGCACGATGTTATCTATGTTATCGTCACCCTCGATAATTCCCATGATACGCTTCATCTGAGCGCGGTTCGGGTTGCCGGTGTCTATCGGGTTTTGATAACTCCCCCCGATTATACTGAAGAACTCCTCAAACTGGTCATAGGAATCCTGGGTGAGTGGTGGCACCGCCAGTCCCACCTCGGTAAACGCATCGGTGATGGCAACTGACTGCCCTCCAGACCCTCCGGCCAGGACCACCTTGTTACCATAGACCGGATTGAGATAAAGCAGCGCTTTCAGGGTATCAATCAACGCATCCATTCCGGGTGCCGTGACTGCGCCACCCTGTCTCATGGCAGCATCCCATATGTCCTGTGACACAGCCAGGGAGCCGGTATGTGAGGCGATAGCCCGGCCACCATCCTGAGTACGACCGCCCTTCCATATCACCACCGGCTTCTTCCGTGATACTTCCTTGAGCACATCCAGGAACCTTCTCCCATCCCTGATGCCCTCGAGGTACATGCCAATCACCTTGATGCCATCATCCTGACCAAAATACTGAAGGTACTCGGCTGCATCAATTACGGTCCCGTTGCCGAAACTGACCGATTTGTTGACCTCCACACCCTGAAGATGGGCCTCCAGACTGAAGTTAATCGCGTGGGTGCCGCTCTGTGAGATGAAGCCCACCGGTCCGGCAGCCCCTACATACTGGCTTCCCATCTGCTTCAAGCCAACTGCAGGATTAAACAGACCCATACAATTCGGCCCAATTAGATGAAATCCTGCCTCTATCGCCCGGTCGGTGAGGGCACGCCCCATGTCTATACCGTCCTGGGTATCCGTCTCACTGAAACCCGCGGTAAAGAAGTGAGCAGCCGCTACATCCTTGCGAATGCAGTCCTCCAGCACACTGAGAGCGTACTTCCGCCCCACAGCCACAATTGCCAGGTCCACGGGTTCCGGGATGGCTACCAGACTGGTGTAGTTCTCTATCCCCAGCTTCTCTATTCGCTCAATTGTCTTCGGATTAACCTGCACGGAGTAGAGCTTACCCTTGAAATCACTATGGGAACGAAGCCACTGGAAGAACCCTGAATCACCGACTATCGCCAGGACCCTGGGATTAAAGGCCCTATCAAGCTTGGCCATGTCTGCTCTCAATTTTTCACCTCTGGTTATGCACAACCCCTACCAGTGGTTGCGGGTCTCTAATACTCACCGGCTGCATGTTTGCGGGATGACGTGTGTCTATTCTATCCGAACACGCCTGCTACGAATATTCGGATAGATTATATAGTTATTTCAAACAGTAAATGTACTTCCTCTATCTAACCTTGAGTAGCTATTCGGAACGGCAACACACATATACCCCTATCGGACATGCAGGGGCGATAAGCACTACTCGTGGTCCAGCGCAGAATTTTCCATGGCCAGCTTGTCCATCTGCAACTGCACCGGCATGGGATAGTCGCCAACAAAGCAGGCCATACAGAATGTTTCCCGTGGCAGGTCTACCGCCTTGAGCAGCCCTTCGACACTGAGATAGCCAAGGGAGTCGGCACCGATGAATTCGCGAATCTCCTCAACGGTCTTGCGGGAGGCGATGAGCTCCTCGCGGGTAGCCATATCCACTCCCAAGAAACAGGGGTAGCAGATTGGTGGGGCGCAGATGCGCATATGTATCTCTTTCACCCCGGCCCTTCTCAGCAGGTCCACCACCTTTGGAGTGGTCGTGCCGCGCACTATGCTGTCATCAACCACGATAAGTCGCTTCCCCTCAAGCATCTGGGGCAACGGGTTAAACTTGAGCCGGACACCCAGGTCCCTTATCCGCTGGTCGGGCTCAATGAAGGTGCGTCCCATGTAACGGTTCTTGAGCAGTCCCTCCGAGAAGGGAATACCGGCATGATTCGCGTAGCCGATACCGGCGGCAGTGGCCGAATCCGGCACTCCTATTACCAGGTCCGCATCAACCGGATGCTCTTCGGAAAGCCCCGCCCCCATGGCCATACGTGCCGGATATAGCAGCTTTCCGTTGATTACGCTATCCGGCCGGGCAAAGTAGATGTATTCGAAGATGCACAGCGCCCTTTTATCAGAGTCTTCCCGATAGCTCTCGACTTCACCCTGACGAACCCGTAGTATCTCTCCCGGTTCAATCTCACGGATAAACCTGGCACCGATGTGGTCCAGCGCACAACTCTCCGAGGCGATTACATAACCCCCATTCATCTGTCCGAGGCAGAGCGGACGGACGCCCCAAGGGTCACGGATCGCAAAAAGACTATCGTTAGTGAGCAGGCACATGGAAAACGCGCCCTGGAGCCGGTGCATGGCATACCTTATCTTGTCCACCAGGCTCTTCTCCGGAGAGGAGATAATGAGATTGGCGACGACTTCGGTATCCGTGGAGGTGCGGAATGTGTGGCCCTGCGCAGCGAGTTCTTCGCGAAGTAACTCGGCATTAATGATATTACCGTTATGGGCCAGGGCAATCGCGTTAGCGCCCCGACCGACTATAATGGGCTGGACATTGATTACTCGACTGGAACCCCGGGTAGAGTAACGGTTGTGGCCGATGGCAATGTGCCCGGTTAGCTGGCTTAACTTGTCTTCATCAAAAACCTGCGAAACCAGACCCATATCGCTGGTTACCTGCATCCGCAAACCATCGGCAACGGCAATGCCGGCGCTTTCCTGGCCACGGTGTTGCAGGGCGAATAGAGCGAAATAGGTAAGGCGACTTACATCCTCATCAGGACAATAAACACCAAATACTCCGCAACTCTCGTGCAATTTTCACCCGCTGCTTCGCTTTTATGGCCTATATGGATTATAGCTCATCGGCAGCTTTCGGGTCAATTGATAATCAGTTGGATGCACCGGTCCATCCGATGACTTGGGATCTCCGGTATTGAAATGGGCAGTAGCGGGTGATACTATAAACGGAACCCTCCCTCCGTTATAATGGTAATACTGAACATCCCGTAGCTTATGTGCTGCACCTGAGTATGAGTAAGTGTCGACAGATTACAGGACTCCGAACCTCAGTCGCCTCGGTCTTGAGGTCATGCGCAGAGTTGGGCATAACTCATGGTAGTTCCCCTATAAAGGAGGTCTGATGCCAACCGCGAATATCAACGGTTTCGAGATGTACTACGAGACAAAAGGAGACGGTTTCCCGCTGGTCTATGTACACGGCGGGTTCGGCGGATTGGGTACGGGCATGGGTGCTGAGGTGCCCGCCTGGCGAGACCGCTTCGCACGGCAATTCAGGGTAATCACCTATGATCGCCGTGCTTCCGGGCGTTCCGGATACCCCGAAGAAGGCTTCACTATGAAGGACGTCGCCGGAGACATCCTCGAGTTGTTACATCACCTGGGGCATGACCGCGCCCATATCCTGGGCACATCGGCCGGAGGCCAGATTACGCTTGCCTTCGGCCTCGAATTCCCTGAAGCAACCGCCAGCCTGGTCGTCACCGACTCCGCACCGTGGTTTTCACCGGACGAGGAGATGAAAACCAGACTCCGGGAGCGTATCAGAATCCTGGACGAAGACAGCCCTCTGGCTGCCTATGAAGCCAGGACCACCGATGGTACGGTGGGACTGAACCTGTTTGTCGGGCGGCCGGAACGTACCGAAAAGGAGAGTCACGCGCAGCAGGAGGCAATGGAACGCATCCGGGAAATGTTGCGCCAGACCCCACGGGAAGAGCGCATCGCCAAGTACGCCGGTGAACTGCGCACCTATTCCGGCTATGTCGACTGGGATGCCACTCCCCAACTCAAGGAAATGAAGCCGCCCACTCTCGTTCTATACGGCACTGAGGATAGCGTCTTTCCGGCACAGGGCTCGCGCGATATGGCCAGGCTTATACCGGATGTACAGGTAAAGGCCTTCGAGGGTGCCGAGCACGGGGTCACCCGTTTCCCGGAGGCGCTTGACATTATCTTCTCATTCCTGCAACAGCATACCCCGGGAAGCGCCTGACAATCCTCACTACTCGGAACTCTGTTTTTCAGCCTCCTCCAGTATCTCACGGGCACGCCCGGCATCCTGTCCGGCAGCTACATAGGCACGCATCCTGTCCAGGGCATCTCCACTGATAAGTGTCTCCCGGAACAGCTCGCTCTCCAGGGCAAGGCCATCCTCCAGGGGCATCTCGGTGCCCTCATAGATGCACCGCCGGATGAGCTCGACCGACAGGGGTGGTTGAGCCGCCAGTATTTTGGCAAATTCCACCGCTTCCGGTATCAAACTTAACGGGTCGCAGGCACGCGTGACCAGTCCGATGCGCTCCGCTTCCTCGGCGAAGACCCGTCGGCCTGTCAATTGCAGTTCCAGGGCACGACCGAGTCCGATGAGTCGCGGCATACGCTGGGTACCACCACCACCGGGGAGGATTCCGGCACCAACCTCAGGCTGGGCCACCGTTGCAGCACGCGACATGAAACGGAAATCACAGGCCATGCACAGTTCCAGTCCGCCACCGGCGACCGGGGCATTGATAGCCGCAATCACCGGCTTCGGGCCACGCCGATACACGCCCCTGGGAGCCGGACGCTCATCCGGAATGGCAACCTGACCCGCCTTGAGAGCATCGCCCCATTGCACCAGGAGCGATACATCAAAGTGCTGGATAAAGACCTCCGCTACCGCACTGGTGAGGATACCTACCCGCAGTTCCGGGTCCTCGTACAAGGCCTCAACTACATCCTGGAACTCCGCGGCCGTTTCCATGTTCCAGAGATTCTGCGGTGGATTACTGAACCTCCAGATAATAACCGGCCCGTCCTTTTCTACCTGAAAGAACCTGGGTTTGTCAGCCATGCTGTTCCCTCCTTTGGTATTCTGTAATCATTCCTGTATCGGCCTTCGCAGTTATAGGCCTGACCTGAGATTACTTCTTTTCGATCAGTTCGATAAGCACCCCGTGAGTGGATTTCGGGTGGATAAATACCGGGCCTCCTTTGGCTATTGATTCCGGGTCATCGCTGTTCATGCGTACACCCCTGGCCCGCAATGACTCGACGGCTTCGCCCAAATTCTCGACCTCCAGAGCCATCATATACACACCCTCACCCCGACGCTCCAGAAAATTGGAGAGGGCTCCTTCCCCAGGGTTCAGTGGCTCGATTAGCTCGAACACGGCATCACCGATAGGTAATATTGCGTTCTTTACACCCATTTCCGGCAGAGTGCCGGACTGTGACGCCACGAGCCCGAACTTGTCGGCGTATTCCCTGGCCGTCTCCTCTACATTGTTGACCGCTATGTGTATGGCGCGGATTCTGGTGAACATTCTTACCTCCCTTTTCTTATTGCTGTCCGGGTATGCAGTGGTATTTGACGGATTCAGCCCAGCGTCATCTTCGCTGCGACTTCAGTTCTGCTAACACGTCAACTGATGGTTTTCCGAAAGAAAGTGTCCTCCACGCGGACAATGCACTATTGTAGCACTTTCATAATGGCAGCGCACGGTATCGCCTCTTTCTCCGGAGGAGAAAGGGGGATGGGCTGTTATTACGTGAGAGGGCGGCCGGTACCATGGTTAACCGCACAGGCACCCTCCGATGGCAATCAGCATCGGCTGTACCGCGGAGTGCCACTAATATACCGGACGAGCACGCACAGTTGAACTGGCAACCGCACAAGTGGTACTATGGGAGTCAAGAAGGAACGGTTGGATATTCACATGGTAGATTGGCAGGTAACGGCAACAACCATACACTGCGATGCCGTCGATGACGAAGTGACCATAATAGTCAACAAGGACTGGTCCGCTAAGTGTACCGGGGTCAGCAAGTATACAGAATCCCGCGCGGAGCAGCTCAACATGGTCAGGAAAAGCCTGCAGCTGAGACGAGCGCTGGAGTGCGAAGGCGTAGAATGCCCCCGCATATTAGAGTACAAGCAGAAGCTCCGTGACGAGGAAGCCTTGAAGATGCGGCCTACACCAGGCCTGGCTGACACATCCGGGGAAATAGAGCCATCTACAGATGAACAGTGAAAACGGTCACAAGGTAAAGGTACGAATAGAGGGCCTCTCCCTGTCCTTTGGCGGTGTCGATGCGCTGAGTGATGTCAGCATTGACATCAAGGACAACGAAATCCTGGCCATAATCGGCCCCAACGGTGCGGGCAAGACCTGCCTTTTGAACTGTATCAATGGGTTCTATAAGCCACAGAAAGGCGAGGTATACTACGACGGCCGCAAGATTACCAGCATCCGACCGGACAGGGCAGCCAGACTCGGCCTGGCCAGGACATTCCAGAACATCGAGCTTTTCGCCGGTCTGAGCACACTGGACAACATCATGGCCGCCCGCCACATGCTCATGAAGCAGAACCCGCTAACCGGAGCTATCTACTTCGGCCCGGCCCATGCCGAGGAGATTGAGCACCGCCGGACAGTGGAAGACATCATAGATTTCCTGGAGATAGAGCCGATAAGAAAGAAGGTTGTCGGCACCCTGCCCTACGGAATGCGTAAACGAGTAGAGTTGGGCAGAGCGTTGGCGATGGAACCGAAGGTCCTCCTCCTCGATGAACCGATGGCGGGGATGAATCTGGAAGAGAAGGAAGACATCGCCCGGTTCATCATCGATATCTTTGAAGGTCAGGGGGACACCTATCCGGGCACGCCTGTCCTCAGGGACGGCGTCAACAGCATCGTTCTGATTGAGCATGACATGGGAGTGGTCATGGACCTGGCGGACAGGATTGTGGTGCTTGATTTCGGGCGGAAGATTGCAGAGGGTACTCCCGAGGAGATAAGAACAAACCCGCAGGTGATATCAGCCTACCTCGGTAAGGAAGAGTAATAGCCCCCCTGTTGCGGGCCTGACTGCCACGCAGGTGGCTACAGGTTCGAGTCCCGGGACATGATGATTCGTTTGGGGAAGGTAATATCTCGATTTCAATGCCGACTAAAAAATACGGGAAACAAATGGAGGCTAGAAAAGGCTTATCAGGCACGAATTGTTTTTAGAGTTATGTAAAGTTTTTATGCTGAATTTTATATCATATAAACTTCCCGCGACCTTACGGTCGGCGTATTAAGTCAGGTAGAATAAAGAGAACTAACGGTAAATCATCCATCTTGCCGGGATAGAGAGGAACACAACTCAAACGTCCTGGTCCTGCATAGTGTACAGTTTAATCGCCCAGCATCTTGAGGATATGCTTTGCCAGGCTTTCTGCAATTTCGCGATGTTT
>DAOUVG010000229.1 GCA_030667735.1 Dehalococcoidales bacterium | reverse complement strand
TTAAAGGCTGGTGTTTGCCTGGGCTATGGTTGGGAAGGAGACTGTGACCACAGTCTTGTATTGACAGAAGGCCGAATCAAGGGGGAGCACCCCCTTGCACCCCCGAAAGGGGGCGCCTCTCAGAAGAGGCGGGCTCCCTCTGGACTCCCCTTTTTCATCACCCTGTTAGACTCGATCCGGGATACGTGTTTGCCCCCTGGATTCCAGCCTGCACTGGAACGACATCAACATCCATCATACGTAAAGATATATACGAGACACTACACTAGCGGTGTACTGCCCGTGGCAAGCAACCGGACGCCAACCGCGATTGTCCACACCGACCACGGCAGGAGGGCAAGTACCTGCGGGATGGCGCCTCCTTGCCAGGGCCAGGGAACACACTGGATTATGGCCATCAGCACCCCTGCTGTCAGAGTGGCCAGTCCCCAGGCCCTCCGATACCCTGCCGTTGCGCCGATGCCGATAACAACAAGCGCCAGATTGGTGAGGACAAAGAAGGCGACGGAAGACACATCATGCGCCACTTCGATGTTCCTCGGGAAGACACCGGTCAGGACCAGCGCCACCGAAGCCGGGGCAAGACACCACGTTCCAGGCCGGGCAAGACGGTTCTGCGAAAGGTCCTTCACCAGGCGTAATACGAAGGGCAGATTCAGCAAACCGGCGGCGATGAACCCCCATCTAACCAACTCCGTCGCTGAGCCTTCCACTCCCAGGATACTTAGCTCATTCTCAGTCCAGGAGAACCACGGCGAACAAACAATTGCGGCCACGATAGTCGTACCTGCAGCAATCTGTGAAGCGATACCGGTAGCCCCGGCAACTCTCGGTAGCACGATAGTTCTCCCTGGCCCCATGTCAGCTAACCGTCACCCACCGCCAGATGGCAGACATCATTCAGGCGGGTCAGTCTCGCACCCCGAGGGTGTGTCTCCATGATACTCAGGGAGGCGGTGTCCAGTCTAAGTTGCCACCAGTGACTCCCGTCTATCCCGAGCATAGTACACAGGAGCGCCTTGAGCACGCCGTCGTGGGCAACAACAAGCACGGTCTCTTCCGGTTGGTGGCTATCAAGTCTTTTAATAAACCGCCCGGTACGCTCGAAGAAGTCCCGAAAACACTCCCCGCCCGGGAACTCCAGGTCAAGAGTGAAGTTTATACACCGTGCGGCCACTTCCGGGTAGCGGCTTCCAATCTCGCCGAAGGTCAGCCCCTCGCACTCACCATAGTCGCACTCCCTCAATTCGGGGCAGGTTACAATCTCCAGCCCGCGTTCCTGACAGATGACCTCCGCTGTCACCAGGGCACGCCTGAGGTCACTGGAGTAGGCAGCATCAATCTTTTCCCTGGCCAGGTAGTCGCGCAGCTTTTCCGCCTGCCGGCAGCCCTCAGCACTCAACTCTATATCGCTCTGCCCCATGAACCTTCGCCCGGTGTTAAAGTCGGTAGTACCGTGTCTTACCAGCAGCAATCTGGACAAATCTCTCTCCTGACCTGGCGAGCCGCCGAGTATTCCGGCGGCTCGCTCACAAGTCAACTATGTTTATGGTACCACACACGTCAACAGGACCGCCTAGTCGAACAGTTCCGGATGAAGTATCTTTGCCATCTCCTCCAGGCCCTGCGTGATTCTTGGGCCGGGACGAGACACGAGGTCGCCATTGATGAGATAGATGTTACCTTCCTTAACAGCACTCAACTGCTGCCAGATAGGGTGCTGCTCCAGCACTTCGACGGCAACTGTGGGAGCACCCCCCATCATTGTCTGGATAATGATGAAGTCCGGGTCGGCATTGACAATCTCCTCGATGCTCAGTTGTGTGTAGTCATCGGCTACACGGGAGGCGATATTCTCCCCGCCGGCTATTGTGATTACGTCATGAATGAAAGACCCGCTACCGGCGGTCCACGGCATGTTCGGGTCAGTGCCGTCGACCATGAAGAAGACCGTCGGACGGGCAACGCCCTTCACCCGGGTAGTAATATCGGATATCACCTTCTCCATGTCACTGGCCAGCCGTTCTCCCTCTTTGGCCCTGCCGGTAACCTCCCCCGCCAACCGGATGGTTCCCAGAATACTCCTCACATCCTCGGGGTCAAGGACCACGTAGGTGATTCCCAGGCCCTCCAGTTCACTGTTGAACTGTTCGTGTTCCACGGTCATGACCAGGTCCGGTTCCAGTTCAACCACCTTCTCGATAGATGGGCTGAAGCTGTTGCCCACCTTCGGTTTGTCTTGTGCCGCCTGGGGATAGTCACAGAAATCACTAACCCCGACAATTCTATCGCCCAGACCCAGCGCAAAGAGAATCTCGGTAATGCTTGGCCCGAAAGCGATAATCCTCTGTGGGACTTTATCTATATCTACCTGCCTGCCGGCATCATCAGTATAGCTTTGCGGCTGACACCCGGTTACCAGGCCAGCCAGCAGTACTGCGGAAAGTACGAGTGCAATCCCTCGTTTCAATTTCAAGAAACGTTACCTCCAACATCACTAGTAATTATAAACTGCACAAACTAAAGCCCTCATATGGTAAACCACATGAGGGCATGGCGTCAGGGCTCATTCATTATCCCACCTCCTTGTGCCGCGAAGGTCCGGGATACCCGGAGGCTGGCGTCCTGGCTTCTCGCCTAAGGCGAGTCACAGTAGGCGGGACTGCGTTGGATTCTCACCAACTTGCTCTCCAGCTACGTCTGGACTTCGGCTGAAATCCAGACTTCCCCGAGGTTACCGTATTCAAGAAAATATGATACACTACCGCTAGACAACAGTGCAACTATCACCTGGCAGGAATATCACGTATCCGCGCATGGGGAAACACCGCCACGAAGGTAGCATCTGAACGTACCGTGTATGCAAGGGTATGTGTATGCAAGGGTATTGACATATAGACAGTATTAGTGGACAATAATCCTACCTAAATCTTTCCTGCACTGGAGGTGCGCTTATGAAGTCAATGGCCAAATTTCTAACGGTTATTATTATCTCAATACTTGTTCTCAGTCTTATCCTAGCTTCTGCGGGAAATCTTATCCTGGCGAATCCCACCGGTGCAGCCTGGACCAAATCCGGCGAACTCAGCATGGGCGGACTGAGAGGTGTGGCCGACTCGTGGGTCATTAAAGACGGAGCCACCTACAAGATGTGGTTCACGCGTCTTAATCTCATCGAGACCGAAACCGAGATACTGACTCGCATCAATGCCCTCGGTCCGTCTGCCTTTATCACCGACATCCTTAACAAGGACCTTGATAGTCTATTGAATCGGGCAGCCGGCCTGAGCGCGACTGATGTGGTCGATCTTCTGGCCAGCGCTACCACGGTCATAGGCTATGCAGAGTCAACCAACGGCATAACCTGGACCGTTCAGAGCAATGACGTACTGAACGATGGCGGCGGCATACTCACCGGTGAAGGCGCGCCTA
>DAOUVG010000290.1 GCA_030667735.1 Dehalococcoidales bacterium | reverse complement strand
CCTATGGAACGGGGGTCTAAGGGGGTGCCCCCCTTGACGTTTCCCTCTGTCCGGCGTCGCCACTTCTGAGGGGCGCCCCCTCTTCTGAGAGGGGCTCGCACGGGATTGGTCGAAAGGGTTTTTCATAGGCTTGCTAGAATGACAGAGAATGTAAAGGCATTTGTAAGACACTACACTAGCTGGTATTTCTGCAACTGATTGCTAGATAATCTCGCGGACTGCCTTAATCAAATCATCCTCGTCCGGAGTCCAGAACTTCTCCTGCCCGGGAGTGAAGGGGACCGGGGTGTCCGGAGCGCACACCCTCTTTATCGGAGAATCCAGGTAGTCAAATGCTTCCTCGACTACGGTGGCAGATACCTCGGCGGCCCAGCTCCCTGTCCGCGGCTCTTCACTGATGATAACAAGTCGGCCAGTCTTCCTGACGGAATCAAATATGGCCTGCTTGTCCAGTGGCACCAGGGTGCGCGGGTCAATAACCTCCAGGCTGATGCCCTCTTCCTGAAGGGTGGCTGCTGCGGAGAGGGCGCGGTGGACCATGAACGCAGTGGCGACCACGGTGACATCGGTGCCTTCCCGTTTGATGTCGGCCTTACCCAGGGGAATAGTGTATTCCTCATCAGGTATCTCGCTTGTCAGGCGCCCCCCCAGCATCTTGTGGGAGAGGAAGATTACCGGGTTATCTTCCCGGATGGCGGACTTGAGAAGGCCCTTGGCATCGTAGGGTGTCGATGGCACCACAATCTTGAGACCCTTAATAGCTATCAGCCATCCGAAGAGGCTCTTTGAGTGCTGTGCGGCTGCGGAAACACCGGTGCCGATACCGGCCAGGATGGTCAGTGGCAGAGTCGTCTTGCCACCAAACATGTAGCGCATCTGGAGCTGATTGAGCAGTTCATCGGCGGCAACGCCGAGGAAGTCAACGAACATCATGGCGGCAACAGGTCTCATTCCGGTTGCGGCAGCACCGATGGCGGCTCCCATCATGGCTGTCTCCGAGATTGGTGTTTCAAGTATCCTCTCGGCACCGTACTTGGCGAACAGACCACGGAATTGTCCCATCGGCCCGCCCCAGTGCTCCCCGATATCCTCGCCAATGATAAAGACACGCGGGTCCCGGGCCATTTCTTCATCGAAGGCTTCGTTCTGGGCCAAGCTGAAACTTAGTTCTCTCACTATTTCATCACCTTCCTTGAAAATGGCCATTCCTCAGGCAAAGACGTCTTCCAGGGCCTCTTCCGGGGCTGGAAATGGGCTCTCCACGGCGAATCTGACCGCATCGTCTATTTCTCCGGCCACTTCGCGGTCGATTGCTCCGGTATCCTCATCCGTCAATACCCCCATATCGGCCAGTCGTTTGCGGAAGTTGTCGATGGGGTCCTTCTTCTTCCACTCCTCGACCTCTTCCGCGGGTTTGTAGGTCTGGGGGTCCCCCTCGAAGTGGCCGTGAATTCGGTAAGTCTTGCACTCTATCAGTGACGGGCCTTCACCTGCCCTGGCCTTCTCCACCGCGACCTGGACGGCCTCGTAGACAGCAATCACGTCGTTACCGTCCACGGTAACTTCGGGAATACCGAAGGCTCCCGCCCGGTCCGACAGATTGGTTAGCTTATAGGTATCGGAGATGCGGGTCTTTTCGGCATAGAGGTTGTTTTCGAGAACGTAGACCACCGGCAGTTGCCACACAGCGGCCAGGTTGATACCTTCGTGGAAGGTACCTCGGTTGCTGGCACCATCACCAAGAAAACAGATGACAACCTGGTCCGTGCCCCTCATTCTGGCGGAAAGTGCTGCTCCACCGGCAAGGGGAATGCCGGCGCCGACAATACCGTTAGCCCCGAGTATACCGAGGTCAGTATCGGCGATGTGCATCGAGCCTCCCTTGCCCTTACAGTAGCCTGTCTTCTTACCAAAGAGCTCGGCCATCATTCGGTCCATCCGACCCCCCTTGGCAATAACGTGCCCGTGCCCCCGGTGCGTACTCGTGATGTAGTCATCGGGGCGAAGGGCGGCACAGGCACCGGTACCGGATGCCTCTTCACCGATGTAGAGATGAACGAAACCGGGAATGTTCCCGGAGGCAAACTCTTTGGAGACCCGCTCCTCGAATTGCCGAATCCGCACCATCGTCCGGTACATATCAATCAGCCTGTCTTTTTCGATATTCATCATGCCCTCCCCTGATTTATCAGGCACTCCCCTGTACTTGCTGCACAGTACGTATGTTTGCAGTTCACCGGCCCTTATGCCGTGACCTTTCGCTCTATTCTATATGTTACCGGTCTGATTGACAACAGCACCGCATTCGCCAATTGTGAGCGGCGATAGTAGGCAAGTTCCGTGGAGAACCTGTGCGAATATAGTCTGTTAGTAGCATTATGACCAATACTATAAACTTAGAGGAGGTCACAATGGCAAAGGTTACGATTAGCATTGATGGGACTTCGGAGGAAGTTACGGAGTATCTTCAGAAGCTGACTGGCGGTAAGGTGCAGCAGCAACACATAGGCGTCAGTTGGCTGCCTGAGGAGATTGAGAGACTATTCACCAACCTGCGGCCTGAAGCTCAGCGCATATTCCGGGAAATCGCAACATATCCTGCGGGCTACGAGAGGAACAAACTGATTGACCGGCTTGGGATAACTGGAAGAGGCTTGGCAGGGAGGCTATCGTCTGTAGAATTCAACAGAAAGCGTCTATTTCCTGGTAAGCCTAAACCTGTTGAGTTGGATTGGGATTCCTGGAAGTACACGATGATGACGGAAGTTGCCGATTGGATTAGAGCCAACACTGGAACCTGG
>DAOUVG010000220.1 GCA_030667735.1 Dehalococcoidales bacterium | reverse complement strand
AGGGTACCACCGGGGAGACTGCCTCCGCCAACCATTGTCTCCCCGTCCCTCACATCGGCCCAATTCCCCATAACACCAGCCCACTGCCCTGCCCGCCTGTCAATCTCATCCAGGGGAGCGGCAATCATCCGCCAGACCGGTATCTTCTCCGTGGCTTCGCCCTTTATGTAATGTAGCAGCGTAGCAACCAGAGCCGCCAGCCTTATTTTATCAATCCTCACCGCCCTGGCCAGTGGATGTTTCTTGAGTTTATCGATGAACTGATGCTTGCCGACAATAATGCCCGCCTGCGGTCCACCCACCAGCTTGTCTGCGGAGAAGAATGTCAGACCCACTCCGGCGGCAACACTCTGCTGTACCATCGGCTCAGGGTCAAGTCCGTACACGGTCGTGTCCAGAAAACAGCCACTGCCCAGGTCATCAAGAACTGTAATGCCATTGTGCTCACCGACAGACACCACTTCCTCAAGGCTTACCTCATGGACGAATCCGACCACCCGGAAATTACTGGAATGGACGCGCATCACGGCTGCGGTACGCGGAGTGATGGCCTGTTCGTAGTCGGCAGCGTAGGTGCAATTGGTTGTGCCTACTTCGACAAGCCTGGCCCCGCTCTGCCTCATAACGTCGGGTATGCGAAAGCTACCGCCAATCTCAACCGCCTGTCCCCGGGAGACAACCACTTCTTTCCTCTTCGCCAGGGCGGAAAGACCCAGCAGCACTCCGGCAGCGTTGTTATTGACTACCAGTGCCGCTTCGGCACCGGTAAGCTGGCAGAGAATGTCCTCCACGTGTACGTGTCGGGAGCTTCTACGACCCTGTTCAAGGTCGAATTCGAGGTTGCTGTAGCTGGTAGCCACCGGGGTCATTGCCCGTGCTGCTTGCGGGCTGAGCGGTGCTCTTCCCAGGTTGGTGTGCAGAAGTACCCCGCTGGCATTTATCACCGGACGCAGACCGGGATTTACCAGGGCACGCAGTCGTCCGGAAACAGACGCAACGATTTCCTCGATTGTCGGGCAACGATTACCTTCGGTAATGGAGCGCCGGGCTTTTTCCAAATCTTCCCGAACGACACCCACCAACAAGGCATGTTGGATGCTCTCCTGTAACTCCTGGAGTTGCTCGTGGGAGACTACCTGGTCGACACCGGGGAGATTACGAAATTCGCTATTCATATTCCTCTCAACGAGTATCCTGCAATATCAAGGCCATGTTTGGAAGCTAATGTCATTGTCAATAACGTCCGCAACACCGGTACCAGCTTCGGCATCATTCGCATATATTCAGAGCCAGTCATAGTCGGTGCGGCGGGTTGCTCTTGTTCAGATATAATGGTAACACAACAGAGTGAGGCGTTTTGGTCACTGCCCAACAGTCCCCCCTGGTCCTCACCATGCAGGGAGGGGTTGTATATTTCTTGTGCATGGAGCAGACAAAGCCTGCTTCCCGGATATTCGTTCAGGTAACTGGTCCTATTATGAAAAGGTTCTGCGATGGGTGTTCCTGGCACCACAAGACACTAATCAAATCCAGCCTCCTTGATAATCTCCGGCACGAGTTCGTCCCACCCCAGCGGCATGATGTGAACGCCCTGACAGAGTGGTTTTACCTGTCTGATAAGGCGGATTGTGATTTCAACGGCTTTTTTCCTGCGGTCTTCTTTTTTAGTTTCTGCCATCTCTTCGATAAGGCTATCCGGAATACTGATTCCAGGCATATTTGAATTCATAAAACTGGCCATGGCGGCACTTTTAAGTATGACAATACCGGCAATAACCGGCACTTTGAATTGTTGTACCTGGTCCATGAATCGCTTGAATTTCTCCGGCTCATAGACAGCCTGGGTCTGAAAGAATCTGGCTCCGGCTTCTATCTTCTTTCCCATCTCGATTATCTCATGCTCCAAAGGGTCAGCCGCCGGGGTAGCCACTGCACCCAGGAAGAAGTCGGGCTTGCCGTCCAGCTCGTGCCTGGTCATGTCAAACCCCTGGTTCAGAGTGCTGGTAGCCTTGAGCAACTGTATCGTGTCAAGGTCATAGACCGACATTGCTTCGGCGTGGTCACCAAGATTGGGGTGGTCTCCAGTCAGACAAAGTACATTTTCGATACCGAGTACCCAGGCACTGAGCAGGTCCGATTGAAGTGCCAGCCGATTACGGTCACGGCAGGAAAGCTGAAAAACCGGCTCCAGTCCCCGCTCAACCAGCTTGGCACAGACGGCCATTGAACCAATCCGCATCACGGCACTCTGAAGGTCAGTGACGTTTAGCGCCACCACACGGTCGCGCAGGTTGTCTGCATCTTCCAGGCATTTATCTATATTGACCCCCTTAGGCGGGCCAATCTCTCCAATGACCACGAACTTACCACCTTCAAGGGCTTCTCTTAGCTTGCTCATTAGTACTCCTTATCCGGCAATTGCACTGGTTTAATCGAGGCTAATGGAGGCGTCTCGGGCCTCATTGCTTGTCATCAATAGTATATCCATGGAAATTGGTTGTCAATCTCCACTGCAGGACACTGTCAATGTTATATAATCTTACCATCATCCGGCTGTTATGGGAAAATGTTACCATGAAGGAGATGGTGGTATTGAACAGGAAAGAGCGGAGGAAAGCTGAAGGGGGGAGTATGTATACTCCCCCGGTTGTTCTTCCACAACAGTCATGCCATGCCTTACATGCTGTTAAACAATGTTTATTGTCTTCGCGCCCTGCCGTCTAGCCCCTCTTTTGAGCGAGCAGGCTTGACCGGCTACCGGCCCTTGTAATCGGCTTTTCGCTTCTCACGGAATGCGGTGACACCTTCCTGGTGGTCTTCAGAGCTCAGGGTGATTGTCTCGCAGGCGGCGGCGATACCAAGTGCGGTCTCGAATTCCATGTTGAGACCCTTGTAGACCTGCATCTTGGCCAGTCTCATCGCCAGCGGCGGGCCATCGGCAATCCTGGTGGCCAGGACCATCGTTTCTTTATCCAGTTCCTCGGACGGTACCAGCCGGTTGAGGACTCCCAGCCTACCCGCTTCCTCAGCTTCCATGAAATCACCGGTGAAGAGGAATTCAAGGGCACGGCCGACACCCATTACGCGAGGGTAGAGCCAGGTGCCGCCCCAGCCGGGGAAAAGCCCTATCCGGACGAAGGCGTTCATGAACCGGGTCTTCTCACAGCCTGTCCTGAGGTCGCAGGCCATCGCCAGGTCGCATCCGGCACCGACAGCAGCCCCGTTGACCATGGCGATTGTCGGTTTCTTGAGCTTCTGAAGCTTCGGTTGTACCCTCCCCGCGGAACGGATAAGGCCCTGCCTCAGCGCTTCAGCATTCCGGGGGCTGCCTTCGTTCTGCTGGTTTCCACCGGCCATGCCACCAACATCCGCTCCGGAGCAGAAGCCCCGTCCGGCACCGGTAATCACCAGCACCGTCACCTCATCGTCATCGTCGACTTCATCGAGAGCTGCCGACAACTCATCGGCCATACGGGGGCTGATGGCATTGAGTCTTTCCGGTCGGTTCAAAGTCAGGACGGCGATATTATGTCTTTTCTCCGGAATGATGGTCTCATAGTCCATGGCTCTTCCCTCCTTGAAAGGGGGT
>DAOUVG010000091.1 GCA_030667735.1 Dehalococcoidales bacterium | reverse complement strand
TGGTCGGCGGCAGTACCATGTTCAGGGGCAGGGCGGTTGAGAAGCTGACAGAAGGCCTTCCGACAAGATTCTGGCAGGAATTCACAGAATGCCCCTATGAAGACCTGAGAGAGCCGAAGAGAATCCACCTTGACCCGTATGGCAATGTTCATCTGTGCCAGGGGCTATGCGCAGGCAACATGTGGCAGACTCCTCTTTCCGAGCTTGTAAAGACATATGACTGTGACACACATCCAATCTGCAGACCATTAGTGGAAGGTGGGCCTGCCCTTCTGGCTACAGAATATGGAGTCAGGCATGGTGACAGGTACCTGGATGCCTGCCATCTCTGCTACACGCTACGATTAGCACTTCTGGACAGGTTTCCGGAGTATCTTGCCCCAAGGCAGGTCTACGGTCTATGAACTGGCCGTCGTATGCGCCTCCATAACCAACGGGCGCAGTATCCCTGATAAGATTCCTTTGTCGTGACTCGAACCCGGTTGACACCTTTCCCGGATTATGCCTGAGCGAGTAGTTCCCGCATACCCTCTCCCTGCTTTCGGCACCACTGGAACATGGTTCCTGTATCCCAACAGATGCAGAAGTGACGGACCCCCATCTCAACAAACGGCTTTATCTGTTCAAAGCTGCCTGCCTCTACCCTGGGAGCAACACCCTTTTTCAGCGCCATTTCTATCATGTCCTGGTGCGCTTTTTGCACTTCCGGGTCTCGGGCCTGTCCCGGCTTGCCAATGCTTATTGAGTAGTCGGCAGGGCCAAACTGGACCATATCCACGCCTTTGACAGACAATATCTCTTCCAGATTCTCCATGGCACCCTTTTTCTCAATCATGATGGCAATGACGACCTCGTTCATCCCCTTGGTCCATGCTTCCGCAGTGCTCCCGACTCCGTAACCGGTACTTCGCCTCATGCCGTAACCATGGATACCCCCGGCCTCAGGCGTTTCCGACCTGACGAAACGAACACACTCTCTGACATCGTCCGCAGAACGGCAGTCAGTAAAGAGCACGTTCTGAATGCCGGAATCGATTGCCCTGGCGGCAATAAACCCTCTTGTCTGCTCCTCGACCTTCATCATCGCTGACATATTGGGGAAGAGCTCAATAGCCCGACCAAAGTTATCCATTATCTCCAGGCTAAAAGAAGAATATTCGCCAACATATTCTACATAATCAAAGGCACCGGAATAGCCAATTACTTCCACAATCCCCGGCCAGGTAGATAAAACATGGGTACCCAGGGTTGGTTTTCCCTCATTTAAGAGTTCTCTGAGCTTGTTGTTCTTCATTTCTACCTTCCTTCCTTTACCAAACTCACTTTAGGTTTAACGGTCTCGTTTACCACATTCCTGGGCCATCGCCCACTGAGAACTCTGGCTGCCTCCTGTCCCACGCTTGTCCTCAACCGCTTGAAAGCCACATCGGAATAAGAAGCAGAGTGGGGAGTCACCACGACATTGTCCATCTTCAGCAGAGGATTATCAGGGTCAACAGGCTCCTTTTCGAAGACATCCAGCCCAGCACCGGCAATCCACTTTTCCTGAAGAGCCTTGATAAGAGCTGGCTCATCAACTACCGGACCTCTCGACGTATTGATAAGATAGGCGCTTGGCTTCATCTGTTTTAATTCCTTTTCCCCAATCAGGTGCCGGGTCTCCTCGTTCAGTAAGGGGTGAAGAGAGACAAAATCAGACTCCTTGAGCAGCTCGGGCAGATCCACCAGAGTTATCCCGTGCTCCTCGGCTGCAGATTTATCCACATAAGGGTCGTAGCCTAATATCCTCAGCCCAAAGCACGGTGCCTTCCTGGCTGTCGTTCGCCCAATATTACCACAACCTATCAACCCCAGAGTCTGCCCATGAATCTGCACCATTGGTCTCATCGCTCGTGTACTTGCCCCCCAGCTATCCTGCTTGACAGCGTTATTCAGTATAACCAGCTTCTTGGCACAGGCAATGAGCAGAACGATGGCATGGTTGGAGACCTCCTCCCAACAGAAATCCGGGATATTGACCACGAGGATGCCGTTATCAGTAGCGGCATCAACATCAACAGTATCATAACCAACACCATAGCGGACGATTGCCCTGCATTTTGGCAATCCTTCCATAACCCGGCGTGTCATCTTAGCGCCCCCCGTCAGTATGACATCGGCATCCCTGGCCGCCTCAATTATCTCTTCCTCGGTGGTACAATCAACCCCCACCAGCTCTGCATTCACCCTGGCCAGTTCCTCAGCCTCTTCCTCCATAACGGCACGATTGCCCCCCCTATCCACCCGCACTACTTTTAATTGTTTTTCCGGCAACTTTATCCTCCTTTCAAGCTGGTCCCTGTTTGCTGATTATAGGCTAGTATGAAGAAAGCGGTCAATGCTAATTACATGACCCTACACTATTAAGGTGGAACTCCGGTTGTGGGCCATCCGAATCAGCCGGTTCCAAGCTTAAGGGGTACAGGTTATCCGCAATGATTGAGAGTGCCTTTGGACCTCTTCTCTGGACCTTACCCGTCACCCTCAGCCAGCCCTCCCTGAACAGGACATGGCCGCACTTCTCCTGGACATCGCCAAACACGGTCACATCGGCTACTCCTGTCCCGTCTTCCATTATCACGTATACTACCCTGTTGCCATTCCTGGTAGGAGGAGTCTGATAACGGATTACCGAGCCAACTATCTCGACACGCTTTCCGGTCTCCGACTTGTACAAATCTTTCATCCGGGTAATACCTGCGTCCAATAGCACGTAATCCAGGGGGTGTGCCGTGATACTCAATGACAGCAACTCCCGTTCAGCAAGCATCCTCTCCTTCCTGTTATCGTTGGCCGCCTCCATAGTGTGGACCGGCTCCGGTTGAGTATCTTCAAAGAGTGACATCGTTCCCCGACCCGTCTTCTGACGGAGTCCCGACAATATAAGGAGCTGGGATTGTAGTTCTTCTCGACCGCACAGTGAATCAAACGCACCAACCCTGGCCAGGTTCTCCATAGTGGGCTGGCTAACATTCGTCCGCAGGACGAAGTCTCTCAAGGAGATAAATGAGCCCCGCATCCTCGCCGATAGTATCGAGCCTAGGGCGTCTTCGGACATGCCTCTTAGCTGTTTCAGGCTGACGCGGATGGCACCATCCTCCACGGTATAGCAGTCATCAGAGTGGTTTACATCGGGGGGGAGTATTTTGACTCCGGACCTCCTGGCTTCAGCCACAAGCACACGCGGCGGGTAATACCCCATTGGCTGGTTCGACAGCACGGCAGCGAAGAACTCGGCGGGATAGTGACACTTCAGCCAGAGGGTCTGGCAGGCAATGATGGCATAGGCAACCGCATGGGCCTTGCAGAAGCCGTAGGCAGCGAAGGCAGCCAACTGCTCGAAGACCTGTGAGGCAATATCCTCACTGACATCGTTTCTGACGGCACCCGTGATGAACGAACCCCGCATCTTCTCCATCTCTTCCGTGGTGCGGTCATGCGTCATCGCCCTTCTGAAGCCGTCGGCTTCGGCGTAGCTCATCCCGGCAAGGTCGTGGGCCACCTTGAGCACCTGCTCCTGGTAGAGTATCACCCCCAGGGTCTCTTCAAGAGCATTCTTCAATTTCGGGTGCAGGTAAGTCACCGACTCTTTGCCGTGTCTCCTGGGCAGGTATATCTTGTCCATATTCGATTTCAGTGGCCCGGGCCTGACCAGGGAGATAGAGACGATAATGTCCTCGAAGCGGTCCGGCAGGAGCCGTCCTGCCATCTCCCTCTGCGCCGGTGACTCCAACTGGAAAGTGCCGATTGCCTTGCCATCACGAAGCATGGCAAAGGCAGCCGGGTCATCTCCGGGGATATTATCCAGGTCAATTGATACGCCGTGATTCTTTCTAATATCTGCCAGAGTGTCTTCCAGAACTGTAAGGGTGGGCAGCGACAACACGTACATCTTGACGAGGCCAAGCTGCTCGATATCATCTTTGTCATACTGGCTGATTATGTCCCCACCGCTGGACCATTCCAGAGGGACAAGGTCGGACAGCCGGCCACCGCCGATTAACAGCCCGCCGAGGTGCACTGAGAGATGCTTGGGGAATCCGTCTATCACCGCGCATAGCTTGAAAAAGCTGTCAAGCTCGGTCCTCTTGTAGATGGTGCTCTTCTTCAGTTCGGGGAGAGAGGCGGCATGTTCCCGGAACTGGGAGGCGGACAGATAGTGGATGCCACTGCAGGCCTCCTCAATAATCTCCTGCGGCACCTGTAAGGCCTTGCCAACGTCACGAATTGCCCCTCTGGCCATGTAGGTGTTGATAGTGGCCACACAGGCAACATTATCAGTGCCATACTTTTGAGCAATGTAATCCCTTACCTCCTCTCGCCGTTTACGGTCAATGTCCAGGTCAATGTCAGGCAGTTCCCGCCGCAGAGGATGCATGAAACGCTCAAAGAGGAGGTCGTGTGCAATGGGGTCGACGATGCTGATGTCCAGCAGATAGACCACCAGACTATCGGCAGCACTACCCCGGGCCTGGCACCTGATGCCCCTCTCTCTGGCCCAACGGACGATATCCCAGACGACGAGGAAGTAACCACAGAAACCGAGCCGGTTGATGGTGTCCAGTTCGTACTCGATGCGCTGTCTGATATCGGGCGTAAGCGAGCCGTATTTCGCCAGTACCCTCTCATAGGCAAGCCGTGATAGCAGGCCGTATTCTGTCTCCCCTGCGGGGATATCGAACCTGGGGAATCGCGGCTTGCCCAGCTCAAGTTCCAGATTGCACCGCGAGGCGATCTCCCCGGTGGCTGCCAGTGCGTCAGGAAGGTCACGGAACAGGCAAGCCATCTCCTCCGACGACTTGAGGTACTGTTCCGTGGTACGACGGTCTTTAATCTGGTCGACCGGTATGTTCCGGCCTATGGCATTGAGCAGTTCCTTAACGGCATAATCTTCCCTGTCGGCATAGTGGACATTGTTAGTGGCCACCACCGGGACCAGTTGCTGTCGGGCGAACTGGGCGAGCCAGTAGCTATTTGAGATGCACTGCTGAGAGGGGTGGCTAATCAGTTCGATAAAGAAGTCATCTCCGTAGACGTCCCTGTAGAAGCAGACGGCCCGCACGGCCTCTTCAATCTTCCCCCGGCGAACAAGGACGGGGACTTCCCCTCGACTGCACCCGGAGAGAGCAACAAGTCCTGTACGAAACTTGCGGAGCATCTCCCTGGTTGCCTGCGGCTCCCGACCCCGATTGGACAGGTGGGCCTCGGTGAGCAGCCGACACAGGCTGGAGTACCCGTGGGTATCCTTGCAGAGCAGGGTCAGGTGATGATCGCCCTCAACATCCACCTCAGCCCCGATTATGGGCTTGATGCCGAGAGCGGTAGCCTTCCGGTAGAAACGGATGGCGCCGGTAAGCCGGTTGTGGTCTGTCAGTGCCAATGCCGACATGCCCAGGGCCTGCGCTTTCTCCAAGAGACGGTCCAGTGGTGATGCCCCGTCCAGAAAGCTGTATTGCGAATGGACATGGAGATGAACGAAGCTCATCGCAGCACCCCTTATAAGGTTCAGTCCAGCACTCTATGCAGGAACCAGCCGTCCCCAAGTCGGCAGAGTTCATAGGTGCCATAACTGGTGTTCCGGGCATTAACTCTGACAAAGAAACGCGGCGGCTTCTCGTTCCACCAGTCAACCGACTCTTGCCAGCAACTGAGAACTTCCACAACACGATACAGGCGTTTGCGCCAGATGAAGGCATCTGGTATTTCGTCCCTATCAGTATGGGTTTCGACTGGTTCACCAATAAGCCTGGCCATATGACACCCCAAAAGAGCCGAGAGTTACTATCATATAAGAACACATGTTCTATTGTCAAGGGTATGTACCTCGCAATGCTGTGGATATGAAGAGAGTTCTGCAGTTACCTTTTATGGAAATCCCGGGCTATTAACAGCACGGTGGTAATCATATTTGCTCATCACCGTAACTCAACGTAACTCAACGTAACTCAACGTTACTTGACATGAAGATGTGAATGTTGTAGGCTCGGTGAAAACAAGGGAGGAAATTGTATGGAAGCCTATTGTGTAAAGTGCCGTGCCAAGAGGGAGATGAAGGACGCCAAGGCCATCACCATGAAGAACGGGAAACCGGCAACACAAGGTGTCTGCCCTACGTGTAGCACCAAGATGTTCCGAATCGGAAAGAGCTAGGTTTTGCTGGCATATCCCATTAGAATAGAAAGGGCTGGGTTTTCCCGGTATCGGGATGCCCAGCCTCTTCTTTTATCCTCCGAGGGTAACAATCCAGGCCCTTGTGCAACGTCTCGTTGGCTGCCGGTCCGCAGCGGCCGTGCCTATCGATGAAGAGGCAGACTGCTCTGACTTTAACTTGCCCTGACTGCAGTCAGTCACGAAGAACTCTTCTCTGATACCAGAGAAGCTGTCTCTGATGACTCCGCCGGTGGTAAGGCTACGCTCTACTCACCTGTCCGGCTGTACACTCGGGCTCTCCCTCTTCCGGTCGGACTCAACCGTCCTTCGTCCACAACCTTCTTGAGGCTGGTACGCAGGAGGCCA
>DAOUVG010000203.1 GCA_030667735.1 Dehalococcoidales bacterium | reverse complement strand
CATGTCCTCCCCCCATATTACCACCCGCTCATCCCGGCGCATCTCTTCTTTCAGCGCCTGGTTAATCGCCCCAACATAATTAATTACAGCCATTTCTGTATGTTCTCCTTAACAACCAGTCTATAGTTCGGCGATGGCAAGTTTCTCCATCTGTTCGTAGACATCAGTCCTCGCCGGCAGCTTATCGACCTCATCAAAAGCCGCCTGAAGCTCGGCCTTTACCTCCACCTCCAGTCGATCAACATCCTCTTCGGTCAGGATACCCAAATCCATAAGCTCCTTCTGGTATCGCCCCAATGGCTCTTTCTTCCACCACTCATCAACTTCACCCTTGGGCCGATAGGGCTGGGCGTCCCCTTCAAAGTGTGGCCTCAACCGCCAGGTATCAGCCGCAATCAGGCTGGGACCGCCGCCGGCTCGGGTCCTCTCAATATGCTTCTTGGCCATCAGGTACATGGCTATCATATCGTTACCGTCCACTCTATCGTGGGGGAAACCGTAACCTACACCCCTCAAGGACAGGTCTTCAATGTTGTAAGACTTCTCTACCGAGGTACCCATGCCATAACGATTGTTCTGGATGACGAAGATTATCGGTAGTTGCCAGGCTCCTGCTACCGCCATCGCTTCATGATTCGGAGCCCGGTTCGCAGCGCCGTCTCCCTGGATGTAGACGACTATGTCGCCGGTCTTCTTCATACTGGCGGCCGCGGCAGCGCCCAGATACCTGACGCTGGCCTCTCCCAATGTGCCGCCACCACCCAACATGCCATATTCAGGGGCAGACCAGGGATTCTTCTTGCCGGGTTTCCCCAGGCTCGTAGCAATAATATCGGCCGGGGTGAAGCCAGGCTTGGTAAACAAGCAGAAGCCGGTTCTGAAGTTTGGGCAGAAGCTGTCAGTTTTCGTTAAGTTGTTGCAGAAGGCAATCGGAATCACCTACTCACCTGGTCCCCGATGGGCACCTCCGCCGCTACCGGCCAGATTGCCCTGCCTTGAATAGAGTTCGGCCTCTACTCGCCGTGCGGTTAGTAAGTCCCGATACAGTTTCAGTAGAATCTCTTTGGATGGAAGCTCCATAGTTTTCTTTGCCTCCCGTTTTTGTACTTCCTTATTATCGTACCAAGTTTGATTTCCTTCTAAGTCATAATCATCCTCTTTCCTGTTTTGTTCTTCCGACTAACGAAAACACTGCCAGTAGTCTTTCAAGTAGTGCTTCACATCATTGATAACCGCCTGAATGTCTATCGAGAAACGGTCTACGCCAAGCCAGGAAGGGATTTTCTCCAGCTTGTCTATTGACTCCGGTTGTTGCAATGGATTGTCAATGCCGGATACCCCGCAGACCATGGCCAGCCATGCATAGGGCAGAACCTCTTTGTTGTAACCGGAGCATATGAGGTCAATCTCTTTGTCGTCACAGAGCCTGGCCAGCTCTCTTACACGCTCACCAATCATCCTGAAACCTCTGACTTGTAGTCCCAGGCAAGTCAGACCGTCACTGACATGGGGGTCAGAACCGCCATTCCGGATGATTATCTGTGGCTTGAACTCCTCAGCTACCGGCTGAATTATCTCTTCAAAGACTCGTTCATAGGATTCCTGGCCGGAATAGACGGGTAGTGGGATATTGATAGTGAATCCTTTTCCATCACCGGAGCCGGTCTGATCTGCGAAACCTGTCCCGGGGTATACTGTTCTCGGGTCCTGGTGGATATCAATCAGTAATACCGTTGGGTCATCATAGAAGTACTCAGCAGTCCCGTTTCCGGCATGGGCGTCCGTATCCAGTATCAGGATTCTATCCAGTTTGTACTTATTCTGCAGATACCGGGCAGAAAAGGCAACGTCATTGTATATGCAGAATCCTTCTCCATAGTTCGGTTTAGCATGATGGAATCCACCGCCAATGGAAACTGCTTTCTTCGTCGTACCATCCTGTATCAGGTCGCAGGCTACTTTTGCCTGACCGACAACTAATCTGGCTGCCTCCTCCGTCTTCCCCGGCTGCTCCTTCGTCTGATTGTCTATACTCTGGTACCGGGAGACATCACCGGGATAGGTCAGACCCAGATTGGCCGCCCGGTAGTAACCCTGAGTGAAATCAAGGTATTCCTGCTGGCAGATTAGCTGCATGTCTTCATCGGTAGCCGGGTCAGCTTCGACGACCCGGTAATTCCCGTTTTCGGCCAGGTTCTGCTTCAGGAATTGGGGGAATACTTCGAAACGGTCCCCCCGGAATGAGTGGCCAACCCCAAAATCATATTCCTTCAGGTCTTCTCGATACAAGATGGTAATTGCCATTCTGCCTCCGCGGTTGTCTCCAGGATTGACCTGCCATCTCTTTTCGGCGGGGGTGGGGGCCGTTATTTGTGGTTGCCTCATCGATGGCGTTCCTCATTCTACGTGAACTCTGGTGCCTTTACAATCGGAATGCTTGCTTGCCATTGACTGTTACCGCCACAAGACGTAGGATATGAATTAGGCAAACTCCGCTTATGAAGGGAAGCAAGAACCAATACAATGGTATGGCGTGATATGGAGTGGCCGGCTTACGGTCCACCGCTGCAGGAAGATGCCCTTGAAGGGTGCCGGGAAGGCCTGGCGGATTCAGAGGCTTTCAGTATTGAGGTAACCAGAGTATCTGAACCGGGCCCCGTAGTTGAAACCAGGGACCTTCTCCACAGACTGTATGGTGAGCCGAACGGACGCGGCACTCAGAATCCCTATGTAGCCAGGTATACGAGACTGAGAGCGAGTGCTCTACCTGAGTCTGGAGACAACCGGGAGTACGGCTACGTTGCCGGTACCGCTGACTACCGGTTCTGGCCTTCTCTGAAGCTGGGCTACATTGAGAATGTGCGAGTCAGTTCCGCCATGCGCCGCAAGGGGCTTGGCCTTAAGCTGGTCGATTTCGCTCTTGACTACATGCGCAGTAAGGGAATCCAGCGCATCTATTCATTTGCGGTAAACCCGGAGGGGTCCCGACTACTGGAAAGTTCCGGCTTTGCACCTGAACCGCCTGAGGACTCAGAGCTTCCCTGGCGGAGGTGGTTTTCCAGAGCATAGGCCGGACCTCCGACGTCCTCCGGCTAGACCGTCCTTCTATCAAGAGTGCGGTCAAGCAGGAGAAACCTGGCCTCGCTGCGATTCTCAGGATTCCACGGTTACCATCACGGCAGCATTGCAGATAGTTATGCTGTCTCCCTCACTCGGCCCCACTTCCATGCCGCCGGCAACCACGTTGATTGTCTTCTCCCCGAAAGGAAGTTCCGCCAGTACAGCGTCACCGTCCACTGTGTCTGGTTTGGGAGCAGCTATGGTGACGTCAACGTACATCTTGGGACGAATGCCCTGCTTCATGATCTCACCAAGGTAGAGCAACGAACCGTGGTGAATCGCGTCGTCAACTGCTCTTCTGGCTGCTTTGGTGCAGTCGCCACCGTGCATGTCTACCCCGGTACCCAGTTCCACAATCAGTCTTGTTTTTGCCATATCTCTGCCCTCCATCCACACTATACACTATTTACTTCTTGACATGGAATGCAGAGTTTCACCGGTGACGTCCGGAATTGCTTCAATAACAGCTTCGGAAAGGGTGAGGTGGGCATGAACAGTGGTGCCTGTCTCCTGCAGGGTTGCATCTGGCCTCATTGCCGGCACAGCTTCCTGTATCAGACAGGCAGCGTTTTAGCACCGGCCGCACATACCGGACATGTCCAGGAGGCTGTTGCGGAGCCTCGTAGTCGTGATTGACAACCGCGTGCCATGAGTCTACTATTGGTAACAATGCAATGAGGGCCAGGATGCTCTATCGCGAATTGAAACGGGAAATCCCAAT
>DAOUVG010000287.1 GCA_030667735.1 Dehalococcoidales bacterium | reverse complement strand
TGCACCTGAAAGCAAAACGACTTGGCACGCTGCACCACGCCGTAAACCTCCTGGACTTCAACTCCCCGCTCCATCTCAACTATCATTTCTGTTTATCCCTAATATTTTATTAGGTAACCCTCCCCCTGTATCCCCCTCCCTTTGATAAGGGAGGGGGAACGAGGGGGAGGGTTTAGAGGATTTCCTCAACAACAGAAGCTACGCCACGGTGGAGATGAGAACCCCATGCCTGTGGTATAATTCGGTGGGTGGCTTGTTATGTGGGATAGACTGGCAGAAACAGAAAACCGTTACGAAGAGCTCAACCGGCAGATGGCTGACCCGGAGCTCGTCTCCGATATCAAGGAGCTACAGAGACTGGCGCGGGAGCGGGCCGGTCTTGAGGAAGTGGTGACCCTCTATCGTGGGTGCAGGGCAGCAGCGCGCTCCCTGGAAGAGACCAGGGGAATGCTATCCGAGGAGAAGGACGCGGAGATGGCGTCCCTGGTCAGGCAGGAGATAGAGGGCCTGGAATCACGGCTGGAGAAACTGCAAGAGGAGCTTAAGGTTGCCCTGGTGACCAGAGACCCCAGCGATGAGAAGAATATCATCATGGAAATCCGGGCCGGGACCGGTGGCGACGAAGCAGGGCTCTTTGCCGCCGACCTGTTCCGCATGTATACCCGGTATGCCCAGTCCAGGAGATGGGACGTGGATGTCATCAACGTCAATGAGAGCGGTGTCGGCGGTTTCAAGGAGGTCATTCTCGAGATAAGAGGAAAAGGTGCCTTCAGTCGGCTCAAATACGAAAGAGGCGTTCATCGTGTACAGAGGGTACCGGTTACCGAGTCTTCCGGTAGAATTCACACGTCCGCAGCTACCGTAGCTGTCCTTCCTGAAGCTGAGGAAGTGGATGTTGAAGTTAATCCTGACGACCTGAGGATTGACATCTTCCACAGCGGCGGAGCTGGCGGGCAAAATGTCAATAAGGTAGCTACCGCGGTACGGATTACGCATCTGCCGACCGGTATGGTAGTAACCTGCCAGGACGAGCGCTCGCAACTGAGAAACAAAAACAAGGCCATGGCGGTACTCCGCGCCCGGCTGCTGGATATGGAGCGGAATAAACAGGAATCCGAAATGAGTACACAGCGTCGTTCCCAGGTAGGTACCGGTGACCGCTCCGAGAAGATACGGACCTATAACTTTCCCCAGGATAGAGTCTCTGACCACCGAATTGGCCTCAACCTGCACAACCTCACCCGAATCATGGAAGGGGACCTGGACCAGCTTGTCGATGCCCTGATTACCAGTGACCGGACAAAACAGATGCAGGAACAACTGGCGTGAATGTGAAGGAAGTCCTGGATGACGCCCGAAAGGCACTCACCGATAGTAACATCGAGGACGCTCCCCTGGAGGCGGAGGTACTGCTCCGCGATACCCTGAAAAAAGACCGGGTGGGACTGTACCTGGCACTTGACGACGAGTTGAGCACCGAGCAGCAGAATGCCTTTAGAGACCGCTTGGCCCGTCGTCTTGACGATGAACCAACCGCCTATATCCTCGGTTACCGCGAATTCTACGGACGTGATTTTCTCGTTGACGCTTCCGTACTTGTCCCCAGACCGGAGACCGAGTTGCTGGTAGAGAAGGCCCTGGAAATTGTACGGAAGCACCGTCTTTCCGTTATAGCCGAGGTCGGCACCGGCTGCGGAGCGGTTGCCATCAGCCTGGCGCTGGAGCTGCCGCACGCGAGGGTCTATGCTACCGATATCTCCGCTTCCGCTCTGAAGGTTGCCCGGGCCAATTCCCGGAAACATGGCGTGTCTGACAGGGTGCGTCTCCTGAACGGCGACCTGCTGGATGCATTACCGGAACCGGTTGAGATGGTGGTGGCCAATCTGCCCTATGTCAGGGAGTCGGACCTGCCCCGCAGCGGCCCGGTGAGCCGGGAACCCCGACTGGCACTGGACGGGGGCACCGATGGTCTGGACAAGATACGGCGGTTGTGTATCCAGGCAAAGGCCGTGCCCGGCTCCGGGGGTTATCTCCTGCTGGAGGTAGGCGAAGGTCAGGCCAGGGCGGTGAGTGCCTTCTTACATGACCTTTTCCCACCGGCCCCGGTAGATGTGATACCGGACTTGAGCGGTATTGACCGTGTTGTAAGCGTGATACTTCCCTGACAGGGATAAAAGAGGAGGTTCTCGGGATGGCGGGACCACTGGATGGAGTCAGAGTGCTTGACCTGGGGCGGTTTATTGCCTGCCCTTTCTGCGGCATGCTTCTTGCCGACCTCGGTGCCGAGGTCATTCGGATAGAAAGACCCGGCGGTGGGCAGGACAGGTACCTGGGCCTGCTTGCGCCGGTAGGGTACAGCTACGGTTTTGCCAACCAGAACCGCAACAAGAAAGGCATCTCCCTCAACTTCGAAAGGAACGAACGCGCCCGGGAAATCCTCGGCGAACTGATAAAGCGCTCCGATGTGGTTATTGAAAACTTCAGCCCGGAGGCGGCCAAGGCAATTGGCATTACCTACGAAAAGTTGAAGGCGATCAGGCCGGACATAATCTTTGCTCATGTATCCGCCTTCGGCCCCGATGGTCCCTACAGCCACCGTATCGGCTTTGACCAGATTGCCAAGGCGATGTCCGGAGCAATGGCGGTAAGCGGTTTTCCCGGGCCACCGACCAAGGAACAGACGCCCCATGTGGACTACCTGACCGCCTGCCTGACTGCTGTCGGCGTGGTCTCGGCGCTGTACCATCGTGATAAGACAGGTGAGGGACAGATGATAGATACCGCCCTGCTCCAGACGGCTGTTACCTATATGG
>DAOUVG010000210.1 GCA_030667735.1 Dehalococcoidales bacterium | reverse complement strand
GGGGTGATTGCCTGATAAGAATCAGGTGATAAGAATCAGGTGACTGCCTGACACAGAACCCCTGTTAGATTCTATTACGCCTGATTAGGCGCGGACAGCCTTGGCTGTCCGTTTTCTGTTTGCTGTCTGCCGACCTGGCGAGGTGGTGGATAAGGCGCGTATCATGGTCCGGTAATGCGCCACTCATGTGCCAGGTGGCAGGTCCTGCAGTGGGTGTCGGGGTGCATCTCATAAGGGTTGTAGCACTCGACGGTATTGTGGCAGGACTCGCATTTTACCACCGGTTCCGCCTGTTCGTGGGGCTGGTGACAGTCTCCACACGGGAACTGCATTGGCGCTTCAGTGCTCCAGGTCACCCTGGATACCATCGTCTGGTGGCAGTCCAGACAGACGGCACGCGTGGGAATTGTCTCCTCACCATCGGTAAGGAAATAATGGCAGGTCATGCAGTTCACATCGGTCATACCAGGCACTTTGACTGTGTTCCGGGCGTGACACTCCAGACAGTCAGCGGCAAACGGTGTAAAGCGGTGTATCGTGTTTGAGTGGCACATAACGCACTCGATACCCCGGTCCATATCGTGCTGCTTGTGTCCGGCGGTATCCGCCACCTGCTGCCATTCCGGGTCCCCGCTCTGATGGCACTGCTGACACGAAGCGTCTTCGACCTCAGCCTGGCTTTCAATCTCCTCGTAACTCTTGAAGACGAAATCGTACAACTGGCCGGCACTGGACAGCAGACTCTGATGATGGCAACTGTGACAACCGACTTCAGCGTGTGTGCTGCTGGCCCAGAGGTCCCAGGACTCCTCCATTATGTGGCAGGACTGGCAGAAACCGGGGTCGTTCTCCATGTAGTCCCAGAAGAGCACGAACCGGTAGACACCGAAGACAATACCTGTCACCAGGATAAGTACAATCGGTATGCCAGCCTTCCTGGGTAACCGGAGCACCCGGTTCCAGAAGCGCTTTGCTCTGTTGGCCAACCATCTCATTGATAGTCCCTTTTCGCTGGCGTGCTGCTATAACGGGTAGAGAGGTAAGAAGGACTACTCAGGCTAGTAGCGAAGCTGAGAGCGTTGGGTGCGAGTGATAGCACGTGTATGTCCATGGTCGAATCAACTGCATTATAAACTGGTGTTACCGAGTATTCCAGTATTACTTGTGCTCTGCTTCCCACACAAGAAGAAGACTTCCCCTCCCTGAATGGAGGGACCAGGGGGTGTGGTATAGGGTGGTGACCACGCCTCCTCACCCTGTTGTGTCACCCTCCTGTCTGAACGAGAGCATCTGTTGCCTGACTATGTTTAGAGGTCAGGCACACTACAGACCTCTGAGGAAATCGGGGCGCAGGGTACGGGAGTCTCCATGCTCCACAATCCTCCGCAGTTGAGCGAGCATCTGTTGCTTGTCGTGCGGCAGTGTTCCCCGGACCGCCAGATAGTTGGAGGCGTGCATGGAACTGAAGAAGCAATCCGTGAAGCTGGAGTTCTGGATTATCAGGATGAGTTCTTCCAGGGAACTGAAAGGGGATATCGGCTCGAAGCTTCCCTCCTGCCACTCACGGTACAGTGGTGTGCCAGGCACCAGCGTCAGTGTCAGTGCTCCCACGAAGTCCGGGTCCATGTCGCTCAGCACTCTGGCCGTTGCCAGCGAGTGTTTCTCGCTCCCCTCAATACCGCCCAGACCGAGGATAACGGTAATGGAGGTCAGGATACCGGCTGCCCTGGCACGGTGTGTTGCCTCTATTATCTGTGCAGAGTCGACACCCTTGTCTACATGGCGGAGAACATCATCATCACCGCTTTCCATGCCGATATATAGTATACCGAGCTTGAGCTCCCGTAGTGCTTCGAGTTCCTCAGGACTCCGGCGCAGTATATCGCTGGCGGTAGAGTAGGCAGCCACCCTCTCTACAAAAGGGAGCTTGTCCTGCATGTGTGTCAGCACGTCTCTCAGGTGGCTGTATGGATATACCAGGGCATCTGAGTCCTGAAGGAAAACCCGTTTGCCATCCCATTCCTGGGCAACAGCGTAGACTATTCTCGGTATTCCCGGCACAGTGAGCCTATGTCTGAGGAAGAGGGCAACGGCGTCTATCTCACTCCGGACGTCCTCGATGTCTCGTATCTGGAGACGGGAGCCGTAGCTGCCGCAGAAGGTGCAGGTGTTGTTTGAGCAACCTGCGGTCAGAGGCAGAAACAGACTGCTTGCCTCACTCGGGGGACGTACGATTGCTGGTCGTTCGAAAGACATAGTCATGCTCCTCTCCATAATATGAGACTAGTACCTGGTTTCACAAAATACCAGCTAGTATGTTCCGTAGGGTGAGACCCTTCGCTACGCTCAGGGTGACACGCCACTGTCTTTAGTGGCGCACTGTCCTCAGTGGCGCAGAATCTATTTTACACGGTCGGGCCTGTGCTCTCAAACTATTGAGGATTATGGTGGTATTGCTCCACTTTGGAAGCGGTTCACCTATATGCTAAAATTGGCTAGTTGCGGTAACAGTAAAGCCGCGCAGACAGGAGTACCTTGGAAGCGAGTGGCATTATATTAGCCGGTGGTCGGAGTCTGCGTCTGGGGTATGATAAAATCCTGGAGACAGTCGGTAGCCGGAGTCTCCTGGAAATAGTGGTAGATAGCATTACGTCCCTGTGTGGTGATATCATCATTGTGACCGCCGAAGAGCATCCGATATCCTCGTCTGGTCATTACCCCGGTCTGCAAATAGTGACTGATATTTATCCCGGCAAGGGGCCACTGGGTGGTATCTACACCGGGCTGCGAAGCTCAAAAACGTACTGTAATCTTGTCGTTGCTGCTGACATGCCCTTTCTGAACCAGGCGCTACTGCACTATATGATAGAATTGGCTGATGGGTTCGACATGGTGACGCCACGAGTGGAGGGCAAGGTGGAACCACTTCATTCTGTCTACACCAGGGGCTGCCTGAGGGTCATAGAGCAAATGTTTGAACGGGGTG
This sequence comes from Dehalococcoidales bacterium, assembly GCA_030667735.1. Lineage (GTDB taxonomy): Bacteria > Chloroflexota > Dehalococcoidia > Dehalococcoidales > Fen-1064 > DUES01. The sequence continues at coordinate 741 of DAOUVG010000210.1, read as the reverse complement.
AACTTGGTGTCCACAAACTTCTGCCTCTGGTCAAGGCGAGATACGTGGAAGTGAACGAGATAGCCAGGTTCGACCCTGAGCAGTTGAGCTTCTTCAATGTCAATACGGAAAAGGACTTGCAGAGGGCGAGGAAGCTATCCGGGGGTGACAAGGACGATGATTAGTGTTGAAGAGGCCCAGGAGAGGCTTCTCGGTTTTGTTGATGTTCTGGGGAAGGAGGAAGTCCCCATTCTGGACTCCCCGGGCCAGGTGCTTGCCGAGGACGTCTGCTCGGAAATCGATGTGCCCCCGCTGGATAATTCTGCCATGGACGGCTATGCAGTCCGGTCAGGCGATACCGAAGGGGCAAGCCAGGGTTCGCCGCGACTGCTCCGCGTGATTGATACCGTAGCCGCAGGTTATGTCTCCGGGCAGGAGGTGACCCCGGGTACCGCAATCAGAATCATGACCGGCGCACCTCTACCACAGGGTGCCGATACTGTCGTCCAGTTCGAAAACACCGATGAAGTGCAGCGACGTGAGACCACCGCCGGAAAACTAATCACGGAGATAGGCATTCTGCACGAAACAGAGGTCGGCCTCAATGTCCGGAGGGCCGGGGAAGATATCAGGAAGGGTACGCTGGTCCTGGCGGAAGGGACCGTAATCAGACCGGCTGAGGTGGGCGTCCTGGCTTCCCTGGGGAAGACCCACGTGGCGGTCATTTCCCGGCCGGTAGTGGCGATACTAGCTACCGGTGAT
>DAOUVG010000187.1 GCA_030667735.1 Dehalococcoidales bacterium | reverse complement strand
TTATCAAGGGGAAGGGGAAGGCGGCCCATCTGGGCCGCACGGGGATGGGGTTACCTCATTGGGGAGGTAGGGCATGAATAATGTTGAAGTAAGGTGCTATTCCGGCCATACCTATGCGGAAAGGCCGGAGTCCTTTCATTGGAAGGGTGCGGAATACCAGGTCACCCGGATAGAGGAGTCCTGGAAGGAGCCGGGTGGGAAGTGTTTCCAGGTCAGCACCGGAGATAACAAACGCTTCCGACTCTGCTATAATGTAGCCAACGACAAGTGGTCGGTAACCGCGCTCGTCAGGAGTTAGTAGATGCTGAAGGAAATTCTCAAGATACTGGAGCATGATGCCCGAACCACCCCAAAGCAGTTAGCCGCTATGACCGGTGTACCCCAGACCGAGGTCACCAGGCTCATCAAGCAGGCCCAGGAAGACCGCACCATCCTGAAGTACAAGACGATAGTCAACTGGGACAAGGTTGAAGACGAACACGTCTGGGCGCTTATCGAGGTCAAGCTTACTCCCGAGAAGGATGTTGGCTTTGATTCTATGGCCGAGCGGATATACCGTTTCCCGCAGGCGCATACCGTCTACCTGGTCTCCGGCTCCTATGACCTGTTTGTCCTGGTTGTGGGCAAGAGCAACCATGAGATTGCTGATTTCGTTTCCCAGAAGCTTTCTCATATAGAAGGCGTGAAGGAGACGGTAACCCAGTTCGTCCTCAAACGGTACAAGGAAGACGGCGAGATTGTAGAAGGTAAGGAAGAAGTTAAGCGGCAGCCGGTGATGCTCTAGATGCAGGCGGCGGGTCCCGTACCATCCGGATATAGGAGAGGCATATGGCGACCAATCCGAAGGTAAACTCCAGGGTAAAAAAGAAGAAGTACCACATCTCCAAACGGGCAAACCAGATATCCCCGTCAGGGATACGCAAGTTCTTTGACCTGCTTGCCTCGATGGAAGGTGTGATATCGCTGGGGGTTGGTGAGCCTGACTACGCTACCCCGTGGCATATTACCGAGGCTGCCATAGAGTCCCTGCAGAAGGGACAGACGATGTACACCTCCAACATGGGCATGCCGGAACTGCGACAGGAGTTGTCGCGTTACCTGAAGGCTGAGTATGAGCTGGAGTACGACCCGGCCACTGAACTGCTCATCACCGTCGGGGTTAGCGAGGCACTGGACCTGGCGATGCGGGCTATCCTTGACCCCGGCGATGAAGTCATCATATCGGACCCCTGCTATGTCTCCTACGAACCCTGTATTGTCCTCGCCGGTGGGAAGGCAGTTGCCGTGCCTACAAATGAGGAGGAGAGCTTCGAGCTCAGTGCCGCGGAGGTCGAGGCGCGGGTCACGGATAAAACAAGGGCAATCCTTATCGGCTATCCCGCCAATCCCACCGGCGCAGTGATGAGTCGTGACAGGATGGCTGAAGTGGCTGAGGTAGCCCAACGTCACAATCTCCTGGTTGCCTCCGATGAGATATATGCCAAGCTGGTCTACGGTGTAGAGCACACCTGTGTCGCCGCACTCCCCGGTATGAAGGCGAGCACCATCCTGCTGGGCGGTTTCTCCAAGGCGTATGCCATGACCGGATGGCGCATCGGCTATGCTGCGGCTCCCAGAGAGATAATTGCCGCTATGACCAAGGTCCATCAGTACACCATGATGTGTGCTCCCACAATGGGGCAGGTGGCCGCAATTGAAGCGCTGCGCTACGGCGAGGAGAGTGCCTCCGATATGGTTGAGGACTACAACCGGAGGCGTCTTGTCATGGTCAAGGGACTGCGGGAGATAGGTATGCCCTGCTTTGAGCCTAAGGGGGCGTTCTACGCATTTCCATCGGTAAAGACCACCGGACTGACTTCGGAGGAGTTTGCCGAGAAACTGCTCACCGAGGAAAAGGTGGCGGTGGTGCCCGGTTCTGCTTTCGGACAGTGTGGAGAAGGCTACGTGCGCTGTTGCTACGCCACATCGATGGCTGATATCGAGGAGGCACTAACCCGGATGAGGCGGTTCGTCAACCGGTATCGGAAGGCATAGATTCACGGTGACAGGGTGTCCTGCCGGTTGGTATCGGTGGCTGTTGAGTAAAAGGGAAGGCAACAGCGATGAAGAAGCTCGTTTGTGACAGGTGCGGACTGGAGTTGACCGAACCTGAAGATATTGGGATGGCCTATGACGGCCAGTACGCATGGGAGGCTGCGGCAACAGCCCGCGGCATTCAGCCGAGGGGTATCATACCCTGCAAGCACTATATCCGTTGTGGTGGTGAGGTAAGGATAGTTGCCGATAACGGGTTCTTCTGGTGGCGCCGGTGGACGGCAAGGCTTTTCAGTCGGTAGGAGTATGTACTGAGGAGGGGGCTATGGGCGAGACTTACGCGAAAGCCGGTGTAGACATAACTCTTGGTGACAGGGTGGCTGAGCTTATCGGCAAGCATGCCCGCACAACGTATCGCCCGGAAGTGCTCGGCGGTACCGGGTTCTTCGGCGGACTGTTCGAGTTCAAAGGGTATAAGGACCCGGTCCTCGTCTCCAGTGTCGATAGCGTCGGTACGAAGCTGAAGATTGCCTGCGCCCTCGACAAGCACGATACCATCGGCATGGACATCGTCAATCACTGCGTCAACGATATCTTCACCGGCGGCGCCGAACCGTTGTTCTTCCTCGACTATATTGCCATGAGCAAGCTCGTGCCCGAGAAGACGGAGGCTATTATCACGGGACTGGCCCAGGCCTGCCGCGAGGTCGGCTGTGCGCTCATCGGCGGCGAGACGGCAGAGCTCCCCGGTATCTACCACGGCGATGACTATGACCTGGTGGGCTTCGTCATCGGTGCCGTGGAGAAGGACAGGATTATCCGGGGAGAGACAGTAGCCATCGGTGACGTTCTTCTTGGCCTGTCCTCCAGCGGACTGCACACCAACGGCTACTCGCTGGTGCGGCACGTCTTCGGTGAGACCAGGCAGGAGCTTGACGTACACTACCCGGAGCTCTCCCGCACGCTCGGCGAGGAGCTACTGGAGCCGCACCGCTGCTACTACAACCAGTTGAAGCCGCTGATGCCGGTCATCAAGGGCATGGCGCACATCACCGGTGGCGGTCTTGTCGGCAATGTCCCCCGGGTTATTCCACAGGGTATGGCGGTACATTTTGACAGCAAGTCCTGGGCGGTACCGCCCATCTTCCGCCTCATCCGGCAGAAGGGCAATGTAGACCGTGACGAGATGTACCGGGTCTTCAACATGGGTATCGGCATGGTGGTCATCTGTTCTCCGGAGGACGTCAGCGGGGTGACTGCCGCTCTGCCTGAGATAAAGGTTATCGGTGAGGTGGTCAAGCAGAAGGGCGATAAGAGGGCGGTCATAGAGTAGCAACAGGCCATAAACAATGAGTGCGGCTGAAAGGACTACACCCTTCAGCCGTTGTTGTTAACTGGATGTTTTCGGAGCTATTCCCTGTAGTATACTTCGCAGACCATACGCTGGCGAACCCCTTCTACTTGCCTCTCAATAATTGAGTTTGCCTTGGGGGGGCGGTACAAATATAATTCAGTATGTGAATTAACCTGAAAAACGCATACTTAATGCCAGCCAGGAATTGGTGGAAGGGAGGACAAATATGCCCGAAAAAGTCCTACAAGTAGAAGGCCTCACCAAGACTTTCGGGCCTCGAACGGTCGTTAACAACGTGTCGTTCGACGTCAAGCCTGGTGAGATCTTCGGATTCCTCGGCCCTAACGGGTCGGGCAAGACCACGACAATCCGCATGGCCCAGGGAATCATCAGGCCGGACAGCGGTTCAGTGTCCATCCTCGGCTCAGAGCCCCAACGCTCGGTGTTGAAGGACGTTGGCTACCTGCCTGAGCAGACCGGACTGCCCCCCAAAGCAAGGGTGCTGGATGCCATCCGGTACCTCGTCCGCCTGAAGGGCCTGTCATTCACCGAGGCTGAGTCCCGTGCCGACGAACTGTTGAAACAGGTCGGCTTGCACGAATACCGCCTTAAGAAGGTTGATACTCTTTCCCGCGGCATGAGGCAGATGGCACAGTTCATTATTGCCATTGCTCACCGGCCTCAGCTCATCATCCTGGACGAGCCGTTTGCA
>DAOUVG010000294.1 GCA_030667735.1 Dehalococcoidales bacterium | reverse complement strand
GCGAAGTACTCCCGTACCTTTACCGTGGACCACCCAGACCCGGTACAGTCCGGCCTGGAAAGCGGAATGCAGGAAGCTGTCCAGTCGGGGGATGGCCTCGTCCACGGTGTTGCGGTGCAGGTCAAGCTCATCACTGTATGTGTTCATGGTGGTTGTGCTTTATATTATAGCATGAGACTGGCAGCGGGCGCTGTACGTCAGTATCGAAAGCGGTAAGCGGACCGGGCTTGTCGAACGGATGGTGGTCATGCTAGTATGGTGCCTACTGGAGTGCCCCGATTCCCCGATATAGAGGAGGTAGTTACTATGCCCAAGGCGAGTATCAATGGGATTATGCTGAATTACGAGGTATACGGAGAGGGATACCCGGTGGTATTTCTCCATGGGTTCGTCGGTACGGTGAACATGTGGCGACCGCAGGTACCGGCGATTTCTGGAGAATATAAGTTCATCACCTACGATGCCCGTGGCCACGGTGATTCGGAAAGCCCGGCTTCAGTAGACACATACTCGGCTGATATCGTCGTCGAGGACCTGTATCAGCTTCTCGGAGCCCTGGGTGTCGAAAAAGCGGTGGTTGGCGGTCTCTCCATGGGCGGCTATGAATCACTGCGGTTCTACTTGACACATCCGGAGAAAGTAGCCGCGCTTATCCTGATGGACACCGGACCCGGATACAGGAATCCCGCGCGCAGGGATGAGTGGAACAAGCAGCAGGAAGAACGGGCGGCACTGTTGATGAATCAGGGTATTAGTGCCTTTGCCGACGGTGCTCCGAGCTACACTCCCAGAGAACACATCCTCAAGCTCGATCCGGTGGGTCTGGCCAATATGGCACGCAAGGTCGTCGCCCAGTTCGATTCCTGGGTGATTGATAATCTGGATAAGGTCAAGGTGCCCACTCTGGTTCTCGTCGGCGAGAAAGACACCCCGTTTCTGGCGGCCGGGGAGTACATGGCGAAGGCCATTCCCGATGCGCGGCATGTGGTGGTCCCCGATGCCGGTCACGCTGCCAACCTGGATAATGTAGAGGTGTTCAATAAAGCGGTGCTTGATTTCCTGAGGGGACTGGACCTGCCCGGGAGCTAGCTGGACAGTACTTTTATTATGGCGACAGCGGTGAGGATTGCAGGGTTTCTGCTTAGAGCATTGCCCGTTTCCCTTCTGGCCCTGATGGCGCTTGGCGTGAGTGGCTGCACCCCGGGTGAAGTGCGGGCGCAGACCGACAGCGACACCATCAAGTACAGTCGACTGGGCTATGAAGAGCTATTCACCATCGGCAATCTCCACGAAATCGAGATAGTCATCTCCAGTTCGGAGTGGCAGGGCATACTGGACGATATGCGTCTTTATGCCATGAATAACCCGAACAACCGTCCGCTATCGGATATCTACCATAAAGCTACATTTATCTACAGGGGCTCGGCAGGGAATGCTGTTATCGAGGAAGTTGGTTTCAGGACAAAGGGGAACGTAAACCGCCCTTATCCACAGGATTACGAAGGCAATCTTCACAAAGCCCACTTCAAGATTAAGTTCAACGAAATATTCGACCAGGTAGAAGGTACCCGGGAATGGGAAGACCGGGACCAGCGGCGGTTCACCAAAATGCGCGAGCTTGAACTCAGGATGCATTCCCACAATGCGACTACCGGGTCCTGGGATACCTCCCAGATGAGAGAGTTATACGGCTACGAGATGATGCGGCGTGCCGGCGTTAATACCTCAAGGGTCGGTTCCGCCAGATTGTGGATAAACATTGGCGGCGAGAAACACTATTTCGGCGTTTATACCATTATTGAACAGATTGATAAGTCGTTCCTCACCAAGAGATACGGCAGCGACTCTAACGACGGTAACCTCTACAAGTGCCGGTGGGGCGATTCCGGCCCGGCTAACCTGGGTCCGATTAATGACCCCGATAACTTTGAGCAGCCGTTTGCCCGTAATCCCCGGATTATCGGTATTAAAGATTCGGCAACATACTACCGTCCCACCTATGATTTGAAGACCAATAAAGACATACAGGACCACTCGGGATTTCTCTCCTTCGTCAATAATCTGAATACGCTGAGCGGTGCGGAATTAAAAGAATATATGGACGAAATTTTCGAGGTTGATGGCTTATTGCGTTACCTGGCAATGAACATGCTGCTCGGCAAGTGGGACGACTACTGGTCCATTGGCAACAACTACTACCTGTATTTCAACAACAGCGGCAAGATAGAATTTTACCCCACGGACTTTGACATGTCTCTCGGGGAGGGGTTCGCGCTGTTTGATACATTCCATATCGGCATTTACGACTGGGGTAACCATAACCAGGAACTTCTGCAGGTCATGTTCCCACAGATAACCGAAGATGTACTTGACCAGTACTCTGACTTTAAATATCCCCTGGTTGACAGGATATTCGAGATTGACGAGTACCGGCAGACCTACGAACACTATCTGGCCGAGTTCATGAAACCGGCGAACAAGCTCTTCACGTTTGCCGAGTACGAGCGGATGTTCAACCTGCTGCAGAACGTTTATTCTCCTTACCTCGATAATGACATCGATGAGGGAGAAGAGATGTATATCAGTGACATTGCTAGGAAGTACTTCTATGAGCGAAGCAGTTCCATCATCGAGCAACTTGGCTTAAACGTATCCGACTATGATTTACCGGTCATTGAGACCCCGGCCGATGGCAAGCCGGTAAAACAGCTTCCTGCCAGGGATCCGGTTGAAAAGACCTCGTTTATATCCCG
>DAOUVG010000224.1 GCA_030667735.1 Dehalococcoidales bacterium | reverse complement strand
CGCGGCGAGGAAACAGCCGCTTCGTATTCTACGAAGGACCGCCAACCGCCAACGGCAAGCCGGGAATACACCACGTGCTGGCGCGGGTCTTTAAGGATGTCATCCTCCGTTACCGGACGATGAAGGGCAGCTTTACCCCGCGCATCGACGGCTGGGACACCCACGGCCTGCCGGTAGAGCTGGAGGTGGAGAAGGAGCTCGGCTTCTCCGGTAAAAACCAGATTGAGGAATACGGCATCGAAAAGTTTAACGCCCTCTGTCGTCAGAGTGTTCTGCGTTACATCAAGGATTGGGAGAATATCACCGACCGCATTGCTTTCTGGGTGGACATGGAGCACGCCTACGTCACCCTGAACAACAGCTACATCGAGTCCGTCTGGTGGGCGATAAAGCAGATGTGGGACAAGGGGCTGGTCTACCAGGGCTATAGAGTCACACCCCACTGCCCGCGCTGCGGCACCTCTCTCAGCTCCCACGAGGTCGCTCAGGGCTACAAGGAAAACACCGAAGACCCCTCGGTATACGTCAAGTTCAGAGTCGTCCCTTCGGGTGACAAGATTCCAGAGAGATTGCGAGACCTGGTTGGCCAGGGAAATGCCTACCTTCTGGCCTGGACAACGACGCCGTGGACGCTGCCGGGCAATACCGCCCTGGCTGTAGCTCCTGATGATGAATACGCGGTCGTTGAGGTTGACGGTGAGTACCTGATAATGGCATCGGCACTGTTACTGGTGACAGGTCTGAGTGACCGCACGGTAGTCGATACTTTCGCGGGGAAAGAGCTGGCCGGTGTGAGGTACCAACCGCTTTTCAACCCCCACACCTTCAGCGTGGAGCGCCAGCGTTTCCAGGAGCGTTCCGAACTGCCTGTGCAGGAACCGGACCATAACCTGACCTACCGCGTGATTGCCACCGACTTCGTCTCCATGGAAGAGGGGACCGGCATTGTCCATGTCGCTCCCGCCTACGGCGAAGTTGACTACCAGGCCGGGCAGGAGCAGGCACTCGACTTTGTCCATCACGTCGACCTCCAGGGCAACATCAGCGGCAGTTATCCATTCTCGGGTAGGTTCGTCAAGGATGCCGACCCGCTGGTGCTGGATGACCTCGAGAAGAGAGGGCTTCTCTTTCGTAGCGAGTCAGTCCTGCACACCTACCCGTTCTGCTGGCGCTGTGATGCCCCCCTGCTCTACTACGCCAAGCAGACCTGGTACATCAGGACTACCGCCGTTAAGGACAGTCTCCTGAGGGGTAATGACGAGATAAACTGGTACCCGGAGCATATCAAGTACGGCCGTTTCGGGGACTGGCTGAAGAATAATGTCGACTGGGCATTCTCACGGGAGCGTTACTGGGGGACTCCCCTTCCGGTCTGGCGCTGCCCGTCTTGTGGCAAACACGAATGTGTCGGTAGTGTTAGCGAGCTGGGAGAAAGGGGCGCCACCGGACTGGAGGAATCCCTGGACCTGCACCGTCCCTTCGTTGACGGGATAGTGCTCAAGTGCACTGAATGTGGTGGTGAGATGCGGCGGGTACCGGAGGTAATCGATTGCTGGTTCGACTCCGGGGCAATGCCACTGGCCCAGGACCACTACCCATTCGAGAACGAAACCTTGTTGGAAGACGGGCGCTTTCCGGCCGACTACATCTGCGAGGCCATCGACCAGACGCGCGGATGGTTCTACAGCCTGCACGCCATTTCCACCCTTCTCTTCGACCGGCCCTGTTATCGCAATGTTATCTGCCACGGTCATATCCTGGACGCCAGGGGCGAGAAGATGAGCAAGAGCAAGGGGAACATCGTTGACCCGTGGGCCGTAATCAATAAGTTCGGTGCCGACACTCTGCGGTGGTCCTTTTTCACGTCCGTACCCGTGGGTAACTCCATGCGATTTGACGAAGGTCTGCTCACTGAGATATCACGGCGTCTCCTGATGACCCTCTGGAATGTCTACTCCTTCTTCGTGACCTACGCCAACATAGACGAGTTCACCCCCGGACACGATAATACGCTGCTGGAATATTCGGAGCTTGACCGATGGATACTCTCCGAGCTTAATCAGCTCGTTGCGGATGTCGATACCGGTCTTGATGGCTACGACCCGACCGGAGCGGGACGCAAGATAGAGGACTTCGTCAATGTCCTGTCCAACTGGTATGTGCGCCGCAGCCGGAGACGGTTCTGGAAGAGTGAGAATGACGCTGACAAGCTGGCCGCCTATAACACACTCTACGAGTGCCTGGAGACACTGGCCAGGCTGATGGCGCCGTTCACACCGTTCCTCGCCGAGGAGCTGTACCAGAACCTGGTCTGTTCCGCTTTTCCCGATGCACCTGATAGCGTCCACCTGGCCGATTTCCCCGTTGCCGACGCAAGCAAGATAGACGTACAGCTTTCCAGTGATACACGACTGGTAATGAAGGTCTGCAGCCTGGGTCGGGCGGCCCGCAGTGAGGCCGGCATCAAGGTGCGCCAACCCCTGACCAGAGTAGTGGTCAGTGCAGGCTCACAACGCGATAGAGAAGGTCTGCAGCGCCTCGCTTCCCAGGTATTGGAGGAACTCAATGTAAAGGACCTGGAGCTTGCCGACAGTAGCACCGAGCTTGACCGGCCCGGTCTGGGGGCAACCTCAGAGGGGGAAATCACTGTGGCCGTAGCCACCGACATTCCCCCGGAGCTGGCCGCAGAAGGTATGGCAAGGGAACTGGTGCACCGGCTCCAGACAATGCGTCGCTCGGCCGGTTTCAATATCGCGGACCACATCACCACCTTCTACGAAGGTGATGATTATATCAGTCAGGTTATGGAGGATTGGGCCGACTACATCAGACAGGAAACGCTGTCACGGGAGCTTGCTGAGGGAGTGCCGGAGACGGATGCTTTTACCGCAAGCTACAAGCTGGTCGAACATGATATCAAGCTGGGGGTGAGGCGTGAGGCCTAGCCCTCGGGCGGGGGACTCTCCACCAGAGTTGCCTGTGTGGTCTGCTTCTGGTCACCCCGCCAGTAGACTATCTCTATCGTCTGTCCGACCTCAGCGGCGTGTATCCCGCTGACCATCTCGTAGGCGGTGGTCACCTGGACACCATTGAAGCTGACGATGACGTCTCCATCCTCGAGTCCCGCCTGGTCAGCCGGGCTGTCCGCGGCCACGTTGGTTATCAGCACCCCGGTATCAACGGATAGCCGCTGCCAGAAGGCGGTGGTGGGATTGACAGTCTGGGTGCCCACACCGAGCCAGGGGCGGACAACGTAGCCCATCTTGATCAGGCTCTGGATGATGGGAAGGGCATCGGTGCTGGCGATTGCCCAACCAACTCCTTCTACCTCAACCGCCTGGATTTTGGCGCTATTGATGCCAATCACCTCACCGGCCACGTTCACCAGCGGCCCCCCGCTGTTGCCGGGATTGATAGCAGCATCGGTCTCTATCAACCTGAGCGGTTGGCCCAGCTCTTCGTTAACGGCGACATCGTTCTGGCTGACGATTCCGAGGGTTGCCCTT
>DAOUVG010000185.1 GCA_030667735.1 Dehalococcoidales bacterium | reverse complement strand
CAGAATCCGGTTTCGGATTCTGCTAACGTCATTCTTACAGAATGACGCCCAGACACACCTGCCATAAGGGGGTGCCCCTCAGAAGGGGCTTCGCTCCTCTGGACTCCCTTTGTTCAGCATCCTGCCAGGAGCGTGGTTGCTGTGTACTTCTACAAAGGGAGCAGGCAACAATAGAAACCTGGTTTGCTCACGGTACAATAGAGTAAACAAGAAGTAGAGGCGATAACATTGGATTTCAAATTGGATGTACCGGAACCGGTTGATACAGATACGGAAGAGGGCAGGAAGTTCAGACAGGAGGTCCGTGATTTCCTGGACAAGGAATTGACCGACGATGTTATCCGCGAGCGCGCGCTTAACCGCGACCAGCCCTATGAAACCCCTCCCCTCGTGATAGAGTTCAATCGTAAACTCGGTGCCAGGGGATGGCTATCTCCACAAGCTCCCGGCTGGCCTGAAGAGTACGGAGGGGTGGAACGTTCCGAGGTAGACAGACGTATCCTTTCTGAAGAGATGGCAGCTCGGGGGATTGGTTGGGGAAGTGGGTACGGCGGAATACAAGGCGCCGTCATCATACGATATGGCAGCGAAGAGATGAAGAGGGAATTTCTGCCCAGGATTGCCCGGGGGGAGATTAGCTTTGCCCTGGGTTATACCGAGCCCAATGCCGGAACCGACCTGGCATCACTGGAAATGCGCGCCGTACGAGACGGTGATGATTACATTGTCAACGGGCAGAAGGTATACAGTAGCTTTGCGCATATCTCTACACACCACTGGCTTGCCGTCAGAACCGACCCCGATGTCCCGAAGCACAGGGGGATATCCCTCTTCTGCGTGGACCTGGCAAGTCCGGGTATTACTATACGACCTCTGTGGACGATGGGCGGGGACAGAACAAGCGAGGTCTTCTATGATGATGTGCGGGTTCCTGCCAGGAATCTGGTAGGCGAGGAGAATCATGGTTGGGGCTACATCAGAGAGGCGCTGGGCGTTGAGAGGATAGGGATGGGGGGCGGTGTGGTAGGAGCGGGTGGCAGTAGCTTTCTGAACGACCTGATAGAGTATGCCAGCGAAACAAAGCGTGGCGGAAAGCCTCTATCAGAAGACCCTTCTGTACGCCAGAGCCTGGCACAGCTTGCTATTGAGACCAGCATAAGACGCCTGTTTAGTCATCGTACAGCATGGTTTATGAAGAAAGGGAACATTCCTGAGGTGGAGGCAGCTATGTCCAAGGTTTGGGGCAATGAACTGGACCAGCGGACTGCAAAAGTGGGCTTACAGATTATGGGCCTCTATGGACAGCTCGAACCTGGCTCTAATTGGGTACCGGGGAATGGAAGTGTAGAGCAACGCTATCTGTTTGCAGTCCACCTCAGCTATGGCGGTGGTTCTCACGAACTCATGAGGAACCTCATGGCCACCAGGGGTATGGGCTTGCCCCGAGAACCACGCTGAACAAAAAGGAACTATCCTTCCCGCGAGGGAACAGCATTCAAAGGACAGGCAGAGGACCAGAACTGCTATCTAAGACTAAGGACGGATACCATGGATTTTAACCTGAATGAAGAACAGGAAATGCTCAAGACCGCGGCGCGTGATTTCCTGAGTAAGGAATGCCCGAAGGCGCTGGTAAAGGCGATGGCGCAGGATGAAAGAGGCTATCCCCCCGAGCTTTGGCGCAAGATAACGGAGCTGGGATGGCCAGGTCTGGTGTTTCCAGAGCAGTATGGAGGTTCCGGAGGGAGCTTCCTGGACCTGACCGTACTTGTCGAAGAAATGGGCCGTGCCTGTTTGCCCGCACCCTTCTTTTCTACAGTTGTTCTGGCTGGTCTATTTATCCTGAACGCAGGGTCCGAGGAGCAAAAACAGGACCTGTTAACCAGGGTGGTCCAGGGAGAGGTTATTCTTACCCTGGCACTAACCGAACCAACTGCCGGTTATGATGCCGCCTCAGTGGAGGTTGAAGCCGTAGTTGATAACGGTAACTATATTATTAACGGTACAAAGCTCTTCATCCCTGACGCCCACATAGCTGACTATCTGATATGCATTGCCAGAACCGAAAAGGGCACAGTGCCGGAGGAGGGAATCACTGCCTTTCTGGTGGATGCGAAGAGCCCGGGCATCAGTTGCACCGTGCTGAATACTATTGCCGGTGACAAGCTCTGTGAGGTCATCTTTGATAATGTAAGAGTACCCCGTAAGAACATCGTGGGGGAACTGAATCAGGGTTGGGCTCCGGTGGCAAAGACCCTGCAGCAGGCAACAGTAGCCAAGTGTGCCGAGATGGTAGGGGGTGCTCAACAGGTACTGGAGATGTCTGCTGAGTATACAAAGGAGAGAATTGTATTCGGACGCCAATTGGGCAGCTTTCCGGTGATTCAGCAGTATATCGCCAACATGATGATAGACGTTGACAGTTGCCGGTTCTTAACCTACGAAGCCGCCTGGAAACTGAGCGAGGGTCTCCCCTGTGCAATGGAAACACACATGGCGAAGGCCTGGGCAAGTGAGGCTTATCAACGGGTTGCCGCCCTGGGTCAGCAGATTTTCGGAGGTGTCGGTTTTATACAGGACCACGACATGCCTTTGTATTTCAGGCGGGCTAAAGCGGCAGAGTCTACCCTGGGCGATAGCTATTACCACCGGGAGCAGTTGGCCCAATTACTGACTCGCGCAGAATCTTCGGCAAGCTGAAACAGTACACCTTAACCGAAGGACGTGGGTTTCAGTTCCTCCGAACGTGCTGCTGGACTGTCCGTATTCAGGCGCTCGCTAGTCTTCCTCGAGCAGATGGGCTCTCATCTCGGCGTATCCCGGCGGGTGCTGTGAGTTGTACCGCATAGAAGTGGGTACCGGATAACGGAAAACCCCGGTCCTGTATCCACCCTCCAGACCCTTAATAGTCTGCTCTATCCTGGTGGCAGGTATCGAGAAGGCACACTCGTAGTCCTGGGTATGTGGTACTAACCTTTCCCCGGTGCCAACCAGGACGAACTTGGCTTCGTCCGATTGTATTGTCCGCGTAATATGGCTGGTGCATCCCGACCCCGTGGTGAGAGTAACATCAAGGCCTCCCCGCGTGCCGGTCCCGGAGAGATAGCCGTTGAGCAAGACCCATATCTGGGCTGGATTCCCGTAGACCATGATGACGTGCGGCTCGAAAGTAGCTTTTTCCACCGGAGCCATGAGCACGTGACTGTACTTGCCGTAATCGAACCTGGGCATGTTGGCAATGGCTGCCGCTGCCGCTTCCTGTGTCTGTCCCCACAGGCCGAGAGACGCCTGGAAGCTGCCGTTAGCCACGTCCGGCTTGATGGGCAGGAACCCCATGCTTATCCCGGCCACGTAGCAGGTCTGGTATTTATCGACAGCTATTGTCCAGCCGTAACGCCGCGCCATGGCAATGGCGTGACACAGGGATATGTCCAACCCGAGGTCCCGCTGAGGTATCCTGACCCTCTCGGGAAGCTCCTCGGCGGACTCGCACATCCTGATTGCCACGGGAAAACTCAGTGGACGTATGTGGGAATTCAGCGCCTCACTTACTTGCTTCAGGTCTACCATATTATGACCTCCTTTCAGAACACCTGCATGTTATATTGTACGGTATCATCCCTGAGAGAGACAACGAATGTCACCTTCCGACCCTCCAGAAGGTGTTTCTCCGATTCCGCCCTCAGTCCTCTCAGGTCGGCGGTCTCCAGGAAGAGCCGCAGGGTCTCTGCCCTGTCCATCAACTCTTCACTCGGTGCTTCAGTCGACAGCAGTTCCTGCGCTACCCGTTCGTGCTCCCGCCTGGCTACTGTCTCAATACAACTGGAAAGGTCCGGGACAAGCTCAATCTGATGCATCTTCTGTCACTCCGTCTTACAGGCGCGGGACGACCGACCGGCCAGGGCAGGATGGGCCTGCTAGGGCAGGCTGAACCGGGTACCCGCATTGTTAAGAAAGAAAATATCGCTGAATTCCTGTGCCAGCCGGGCCGCAGCAAAGAACCCGGTGCAGTGAGAGACACCCAGTTTCTGTATCCCCATCTCCCTGAGGTCAGCTACGGTCCTGGCGAGCCTTTCTTCCGAAGCCGATACCAGGTGAGTACCACCGATAACGGCATAGACATGCT
>DAOUVG010000247.1 GCA_030667735.1 Dehalococcoidales bacterium | reverse complement strand
TACATAAGATTGAGTCAGACCTAATATGCCCCAGGCTTCTGTCCCTTGGATAGTAATCACCACTTGATTCAGCGAGTTCCTGCATTCTGAAAACGCTCTCTTGCCGATTGCAGAGGATGCCCTATATCAACCCCTTCTTACTGAAGTATGTGGTATATCCGAGTATCGTATCTTCCACGCTGCTCATAGCCCCTGCCCGTTTACCTGTATAGCCGGATATCAGTTCCCTGACCCGCGGTCTAATGGATTCAATGGTTTCACCATTTTTTAGACCCTCGAGGATTGTAGCGCGGAGAGATTGGGTGGTTTCCACAAGACTGGCAATAAGCTTTTCCGGCTTCCTCACACCACCGTCGTGGGAGTAGAAAAGCATCCGGGGAGTTAGTCTCTTAAGCTTCTCTATTGTCTCAAGGTACAGGTCCGGGTTGAAATCTTGCACGGATACGGAAGGCAATGCGAAACTTTCGTCACCCGGAATTGGGACCCCTAAAGCTTCCCCACAGAAGAGACCACCTGTCTTCCTATCGAAGATAGCGATCTGGTGCGGAGCGTGGCCGGGTGCATGAATAATCTGCAGTTCCCTTTCGTTGGTGCACATCATTTCTCCATCCGCAGGCACCTTTACCTGTGATTCAGGGACAGGCAGTATCGGGCCGTAGGTGGACTCAAAGTCATCCCCGTAGACCATCCTGGTAGCTTCGATGAGGCGGGAGGGATTAAGTGCATGCTTTACTGCGCGCGGATGAAACACTACTGTTGAGTGCTGGAATAGCTCTGCCAGTTTCCCTGCTCCTCCGCCATGGTCCAGGTGGATATGGGTTGGAATGATGTAAGAAAGCCGCTGGATACCCAATCGCTTCATCCCCTCCCGGATGGTGGGAACCATGGAAGCCGGCCCGGGCTCTATCAGAACTCCTCCATTATCGTCAATCAGATACACGGAAAATATATAGCGCGCACCCGGCAACTGTGCCTCCAGACGATATATGGCTTCAGCTACTTCCTCTATTTTCATCGCTTCTCCCTCTCATATTGCATGCACTACGGAACACGGATAGAATTTGTAATAACTATAACACGTTAAGAGCCGGGGTTCCTCGCGCAGGGATGGAGTGCCTGCTATGCCTCAAATCAGGAGTGAGGCAGAGCCTATCCTCAGGATAGGGGCAATATTAAGATCAGGTACCGCTATCTTCAAGGGGCCCGGTGTTAATCAGCATACCCCAACTGCGGACCTTAGTGCCGGGAACTTCCATATCCTCAACCACGCTGAATCCGTAACGCTGATATATGGCTACATTCTTTTCAACTTCGGTGTCCAGGTAGCAGGGCAGATGCTCCCGCTCAATCCTGGCGAGCATGGGAGTCAGCAGGATACCGGTATAACCCTTGCCTTGAAGCTCAGGGATAATGCCAATGAACTCCAGAAACCAGTGATCGAAAGGCACATGACGCTTACGGACAGGGTAGACCTGGCTCCCCCAATATGCCATCCTGTCCAGCGCGTCCTTGCTGACTTCAGGGGCTATTGAAAATCCGCCGGGATAACCCGGAGGCAGCCATACGGCGACTCCCTCCAGATTCCGCGACGTCGCGTACACCTCACCATGTAAAACGCCATAATGCACAAAACTCTGAAGGAGAATGGGCAATCCATCCCTTCTTTCAGAGGCATCCGGGAAGACATAGATGAAAACCGGGTAATCATGGAAAGCCTTGGCCAGTGTTTCGGCGGCAGGCTCAATCTGAGACTCGGTCAGTCGTACAAGTTCACTGGAGTCAGCTTTCATCAGTCTCACCTTTTTCTCTTGCCCCGGCTTTTGGCTGAACCGAAAAACAGGGCGGTAAGTATTTTCGTTGGGTCATCGGTCTCCTCGACATTGGGGAGGACCGTGCCCGCCGGGGGCCCGTATCCCTTCGGCACGTAGAGAACGAAGTCCATCGTCTCATCTTGCCCCTGATCTCCAACAATCCGCATCCTACAAGCTCAGACATGCCTCAACAGACAGGGCAAACAATTTTTCATGGTCATCAGAGTGCTCTGACCACGCACGGCCGTCCCACTCGTCTCCGCTGATGTCATCGCCAGCCAGGAGATACTGCCCGAATTGGACCTTGCGGAACATGGCGACGGCCGCCATCGCGGCACACTCCATCTCAACTACCAGGCACCCTTCCGCTTTCCTCCTGGCAATCTTAGCCTTGGTTTCCCGGTAGGGGGCGTCAATCGTCCACGTCAGCCCGATTTCGTAGTCGACGTGGTGCCTCTTGAGTATGCTCTCCAGCTTGTTGAGTACTCTCCGGTCCAATGCCACAGTTCTGGATGCAGGCAAATAATGATATGAAGTACCCTCATCTCTTACTGCTGCACTGGGTATAACGATATAACCTCGGCTCAGTTCAGATTTCAATACGCCCGCCGAACCGCAGGCAACAAACTTGTGACAACCCAATGCAATCAGTTCTTCAAGCAGAGCAGCCGCCAGAGGGGCACCGCAGCCCGTTGGGCAGGCTACGACGACAGACCGACCATTATGGTCGAACTTGTAGATCGGTATCGGGGTGAGGATCGAGCCGGACTCGTAGACTTGCTCCAGCCGTTTCTCCTGCTTCAGACGCTGCACGACCTTACCGTAGAACGGAATCACACAGCAATCCGGGATACCAATCTTCTGGTGACGTGAGGGGTCCATGAGGGCCCTGGGGTTGCTGTCAAACTCGAGTAGTGGTATCTCTTCCATTGCCCGTATCTCCGTCAGAGTCCTTTCCACTCGTCTCTCAGGAGACCGTACTCGACAATGTCATGGAAATCGCCATTCTTGAACATGGCTTCCCTTTGTCGGCCTTCTTCTCGAAAGCCCACCCTCTTGTGCAGCTTGATGCTGCGTTCGTTGAAGGCGAAAGCGGCAGACCATATCCGGTGCAGATTCAGTTGCCGGAACCCGTAGTCAAGAATCAGTCGGGTGGCTTCGGTGCCGTATCCCTTGCTCCAGTAGTCCTTTTCCCCGATGACGATTCCGAACAGGCCATTATGGTCCTTCGGGTTGATTGCGTGCAATCCAATGTTGCCAATGGGTGTGTTGACGTCACCATCTGTCGCCTCGATAACGAAGTGCGCATCGGTGCCTGCTCTGCCCCTGGTAGCCAGGTCCTCGATCCACTTCTCCTCGGCCATTTCGGTCATCGGCAGGTACATATTGAGGTACTGT
>DAOUVG010000249.1 GCA_030667735.1 Dehalococcoidales bacterium | reverse complement strand
CTCCATCTCGTTCCGCTCGTCAATGGCCCGCGAGGCTTTCCGGCAGATACAGGCAATCAGACCGATGGGCGAGGATAGCTCCAGTACCCTGTCAGCGTGCTCAAGCGGCACAATCTGGCTGCCCTGGCCTCGCGACTGCATGATATCGGTGATCCGATGAAACTCCGCGTGGTCGTTGCTCTCGATGGCGTTCAGCATATCGTTTTGTGTCGGGCCCCTTCTTACCCCGGTTTCCAACCCAACTTCCGGCCCCTTGAAACCCTCGCCGGGGGTCCGGAGCTTGTACATGTTCCTGGCATAGTTCCTGGGGTTCAGGTACCAGACTCCGTCGCCGTACGTTGAGTCCCCGAACTGATCACACAGCCAGCACATCGTTTCTACCTCCTACTGTAGTGTCTCCGAGTTCTCTTTACAGTGATTGTTGATAAAAATTCGTCGTAGTAGCCGGTGCCTCATTGTAAAACTATGTTAGAGACACTACACTACTACTATCAACTATAGTAACCTATCGGCTGTCTCAAAACAAAGCTGCCCGCGTTCAAACATGCAGTTGGCGCACATCCGGCAATTCAGGCACCGCCGCGCCTCCTCAACCGCCTGCCAGAACGTATATCCCAGATTCACCTCTTTGGAAGTCGTTATCGCCTGCTTACCGGAAAGCTTTGGCATTTCCCACTGGTCCCGACGCACCAGATAGGCAGGCACCTGCTCCGGCTTGACCAGGATTATCTCGCGGGTATCTTCCACGGCGACAATCGGCTGCCCGCTGAGATACTGGTCAATGGAGAGCGCCGCCCGCCGGCCGGCCGCCATCGCTTCGGTAACGGTACCACGACCGGTGGTGATATCGCCGGCAGCGAACACACCATCCATACTCGTCTCCCCGGTAGCCGGGTTCACGATAACCATGCCCCTGCTGCTCAGGTTCAGCGAATCGGCGGGCAGTCCGGTAGTATCCGTCATCTGCCCGATGGCGACAACTACGATATCGGCATCCATGGAGTAGTCACTGCCTGCTCCCTCCATGAGAGTCCAGCTCATCCTGCCTTCGCTGTCCACCGAGGTGGAAGTCACTCGCTTGAAGTCTATACCACTAGCCCGGGAGCCGTTCTTCGAAGTGAATTGCTGCGGTGCCAGGGACGGATGCATCTTCACACCCTCTCGCTCCGCTTCCTCTATCTCCCAGTCAAAGGCGGGCATGTCGGCACGGCTCTCAAGACAGGCGACGTGCACCTCGTCCGCCCCCAGCCGCAGGGCAGTACGGGCAACATCCATCGCTACGGCACCACCACCAATCACAACTACCCTGCCTTTGAGGGTTGTCAGCCTTCTCTGCTTGGCTTCCATCAGGAAGGGAAGGGCGGTTGTGATACCGGCCAGGTCTGAGCCCGGGACAGGCAGTTCAGCACTCTTCTGAGCACCAGTAGCTATCAGGATAGCGCCGTACCCCTGGCGGGCAAGAGCATCCAGACTGACGTCCCTGCCAATGCGTACATTGCAGTGAATCTTGACCCCCAGGGCCGTGATACGGTCAATATCAGCCTTGACGGCTTCTACCGGCAGAAGGAAATCCGGAATCGACGAAGTGAGCATCCCGCCGGGCGTGGGGGCGGCCTCAAAAATGGCCGTACCATACCCCTTGTTGACCAGGTCATGAGCCGCGGTCAATCCTGCCGGCCCGGAACCCACGATAGCCACCCTGGCTTCCTTTGTTCTGGGTACGGGGGACGGCTTCTCACCGCTATCCCGGTCGGCGGCGAATCGCTTCAGCGCCTGGATAGCTATCGGACTGTCCACATCCTTACGATTACACTCCGTCTCACAAGGATGATGACAGACCCGTCCGCAGATAGACGGCAGGGGATTGGTCTCCCGGATGATAGATATCGCCTTCTTGATGTCGCCTTGAGCGATGGCCATTATGTAGTTGGGAACATCCTGGGTTAGCGGACAAGCCGCTTCACAAGGGGAGTACTTGTCAACCTCAGGCCAGCACCTTTCCCTGTGAATGAAGGCGGGTGTCTCAGGCTTGCGAACAACACTATAGTACGTCTGCGATGAATACACAACCACTTTCTTAAAGACCCTCCTCAGTAGGTGAAACTGCCCGGTGCCTCACATTCTAGCACTTCATATGAAACAGGTCAACGAAAATGCCTGCCTGTCTGCAAAATACGCAGGACACCCATGCCCCCGGAATATGGACGTGGCAGGGTGTGACACAACCTCATCACACCCCGCCATCACTGTCGGATTACTACCGGCATCCGGACCCGGTATGCCAACTCTATCTTCAGACTCTGAGCGGTCCGGATAGAAGCCCGGTTGCTGGCACTATTTCACTGCCCCCAATATACGAAGGGGTACGGCCAGTGCCGTACCCCTTCGCTCGTGTAGCATTGTGTGCCACTGGTACCGGGGACTAGTAGCCCATCTCTGCCTTCATGTCCTGGTCCAGCCAGATGTAAGTAGCATAGTAATTACTGTGGTATCCGAAATTGATTTCACCGTTATAGTTTTGCACCCATGGCCACCAGTAGGTTATTTCATACGCCGATGGCATATATATGGCCGAGGTCAGACCCTGGAAATAGACCATCAAATCCTTTAGCATCTTGCTTCGCTCGGTTGGGTCGACTGTGGTCCTCGCTTCTTGCCAATCGTCTAGGAATTTTTCGTCGGTGATAATTGAGCAGTTCCACGGGTGGTCTTTACTATAATCGTTGAATGCTTGGGGCCGACATGCCTTCCCTATGCAGGCCATCTCATAGTCTCTATCAAAGGCTCGAGCAAAGAAGAGGGCGTCCTCCAATGTAAGAATTTCAAGCTCGACATCAAGTTCTGCCCAGTAACCCTTAACCAGAGTAAGCATATCGATGGTATATGGTTCTGTACCTGAGACAATCACGCTGGTCTTAAAGCCACTGGGGTAACCAGCCTCAGTCAGGAGCTGTTTTGCCTTTGTGGGGTCGTAATCCCACAGCATCCTGGTCTCCGGAGGATACTCCTCAAGCGGGGTATAGAGTTCCGGCCCATCTGCCTTCATCAGCGGGTGGAGGGGACCTATATCACCGTCGACTACGACGGCGGCAAGGGCTGGGCGGTGAGGCTGCGGAGGGTGGGTCGCGGGCCGGTCCTCCCCGCGGTCGCCCTGCGGGACGAGGCGCTGAGCGGCTCGGGCATCACGCTCCGCGG
>DAOUVG010000167.1 GCA_030667735.1 Dehalococcoidales bacterium | reverse complement strand
CGGCTCATCATGATGTCATTGCCGGCCATGGGCAAGACCGGCCCGGACAAGGACCATATTGCCTTCGGGCAGACGATAGACTGCATGAGCGGTATGGCGTATCTCACCGGTTATCCTGGTGAAGAGCCGATGTTGCAGAGCGGGCTATCCTACGGCGACCCACTGTCCGGGATGAACGCCGCTTTTGCTGTCCTGTCAGCCCTGCACTACCGCCGGCGTACCGGCCGGGGAATGCATATTGACCTCTCACAGGTAGAAGGTCTTATCTCGTTCAACGCGGATTCCGTGATGGATTACACGATGAACGGTCGGGTACGTGAGCGAATGGGAAACCGCCACCCATCGATGGCACCCCACGGCTGCTATCGCTGCCGGGGTGAAGATAGCTGGGTGGTGATTGCCGTCTCTTCAGACGCAGTCTGGGAGCGGTTCTGTCAGGCGCTGGAGCAGCCGCTCTGGACAGAGGATACCCGGTTCTCAGACCTGCCGGGCAGGTACCGCCACCAGGATGAGTTGGACAGGCTGATTGAGGTCTGGACCGTGCAGCATGACCACTACGATGTGATGCGCCTCCTACAGCAGGCAGACGTCCCCGCTGGGCCGGTTCTGAATGCCAGGGAACTGACCGAGGAACCGCATCTAAACGAACGGGGCATCTTTGAAACAGTCACCCACCCCGAAGCGGGTACGCATCCCTATGTCGGTATGTATGCCCGGTTCTCCAGGACACCGGGGAGTATACGGATGCCCGCGCCGTGCCTCGGTGAGCACAACCGCTATGTATTCGGGGAAATACTCGGCATGTCTGAGGAGGGGATTTCGGAGATGGAAGAACTCGGCATAATCGGCACCGAAGCCCTGCCGGAGCAACAGGGGGGCATGTTTTAGGGATGTCATGCTGCTACAACTTGTATCTAACCTGTGACCGCATGCCGCAGGAGATGGTGACTCGCCCGTGTGGGTGCGGAGCTATAGTGTAGACTTACCAATATATAGAGAAGATTGGAGAAACCCGGGATGAAGGCTGTACTGGAAGGTATCAAGGTTCTGGACGTTTCCCAGGTGGCCGCTGTGCCCATGTGTGCCCGGCATCTGGGGGACTTTGGTGCGGATGTGATTCACGTGGAGCACGCCACCAGGGGTGATTCCTGGAGGGTGCTTCAGGCGGGATATGGTGGTGGTGCCGGTGTTCCCTCTGAAATCAACTATAACTGGGAAGCTTTCAATCGTAACAAGCGCAGTCTGGCGGTGGATATTTCCCATGAGTCGGGACGGGATATAATCTACAAGCTGGTCAAGGAAGCCGATGTCTTCGTAACCAACCTGCGTCTTCCGGAGAAGGAGAAACACGGGGTGAGCTACGACGCCCTGCGCCGTATCAACCCGAAGCTCATCTACGGCTGCCTGACCGGGCATGGTAAAAAAGGGCCCAACCGTGAGACCCCGGCTTATGATACCACCGTCTACTGGGGGAGGTCTGGGGTCACCAGCACTCTGACCGTCCCCGGACTCTCGGGACCGGCCCCACGTCCGGCGTTCGGTGATGTTGTTGCCGGTCTCGGGCTTGCCTTCGGCATTGTGATGGCCCTCTACCACCGCGATAAGACCGGGATAGGCCAGGAGATTGACATGTCCTTATTGCATACCGGCATCTACCAGTTGACCTTCGACGTTTCGGCTGCCCTGGCTACCGGACAGGATATCGTGGAGTACAGGCTCAACCCCCCCGAGGTGCTGGATGAAGAACTGAAGAAGCGCCGGGACGAGCTTATCGGTGAGGCCCAGGAAGCAATAGTACGTCTCGGCGAGTTCTACCGGGAGAACTCACCCAATCCCCTGGCGAATCGTTACACCACGAAAGACGGCAAGGTAATCGGTTTCAATGCGCTGCAACCGGACCGGTTCTGGGCGGAGTTCTGCCGCGTAATCGAGCGCCCTGACCTTGAGGAAGACCCGAGGTTTATATCAAGTGATGCCAGGACCGAGAACAACGGTGAGCTATACTCTATCCTGCGGGACGCCTTTCTTACCAGGACTCTCGATGAATGGACACCTCACTTGGTCGGGTTGCCGTACGCTCCCATGCAAAACACCGTGGATGTTGTCAATGATATCCAGGCAGAGGCGAACAACATGTTCCTGTCCGTTGACCACCCGACATACGGGCCGATGAAGGTAATCGCCAATCCCGTAAATCTCAGCGAGACCCCGGCCACCTACCGACTCCCGTCTCCGGAGTTCAGCCAGCATACAGAGGAGATTCTTCTGGAACTGGGTTATAGCTGGGAGGATATCGCACGACTCAAAGAAGAAGGGACCATAGCATGAAGGTATCCGGGGTCGTTCCTGCCCGGGGCGGCATAGCCGGGAAAAGCAGCAAATAGTGGCCGTGATTGTGTGGATGGAATACTCCCGGGTGATTCGCGGCGGAGCGAGTGTGGCTAGTTGAGGTAAGCGGTCACCTCAGCAAGTGTATGAATACGAGGGCAGTCGTTCACTTCCGGGTAGACATCGTTACGGTCGATGAGTACCGGGTTGATACCCAGGTTCCTGGCACCGACGACGTCAACACTGTACTGGTCACCGACATGCAGTGCCTGTTCAGCGGTCACGGAGGCGTGCTCCAGGGCGGCAAGGAACACAGGGGGATGGGGCTTTTCTGCTCCTACTTCAGCGGAAGTTACCGTGAAATCAAGATAGGGCTCCATGCCCAGCTCACGGCATATTGAGTTTATATCCCGGTTGAGGTTGGTCAGCAGACCGAGGGTGAGGTCGCGTTCCTTCAGGGCTTTCATGGTGTCCATCACGTCATCGAAGAGGACGAATTTCAGCCCGGCGTACATTTCGCGCGTCCGGGCAAAGATTTTATAGGGCATATCTCCTGAGACCTGAACACCGGCCCTTTTCAGCATCCTTTGCTGCTGGCGGATGAACATGTTCGTTCGTTCCTCGCGAGTCATGTCCTGCCCTGACGCAGCAGCGTTCTCTTCGTAGAACTCCCTGTCTGCGACCACCAGGGCGGGCCGGATATCATCCGGCGACACATTTAAGCCAAGCTCCTCAAGAACTTGGCTTAGTAGTTGCTCGCGGGGCGGGTGGTATTGCGCCAGTGTGCCGAACCAGTCGAAAAACACCGCTTTTATCACAACGGCTCCTCGACTATTCGTCTTTAATACCCAGGTCAGTAACGTAGTCTACGGCGTTCTGAACGGTGAGAATCTTCTCGGCGTCTTCGTCAGGTATCTCGACCTTCTTGTCCGAGGTGCTGAACTCTTCCTCGAGAGACATTACCAGCTCTACCAGGTCCAGAGAATCGGCGCCCAGGTCATCGACGAAACTGGCCGAAGGCAGCGCTTCGCTCTCACCAACGCCGAGTTGCTCCGCGACTATCTTCCGTACGCGTTCTAGTATAGTTGCCACTTTCTACCTACCTCCTTCCGGAAATTAGTCATCTGCTGACGAGAGTGCTCACTGCACCCAGGACCCCGTTCACGAACCTTGAAGAACTGTCACTGCCAAACGTCTTGGCGAGTTCAACTGCCTCATTGATGGCTACCTTGACCGGGACCTTACTCTCCAGTAGCATTTCATATATTGCCAGTCTCAGTATGCTTCTGTCAACTAACGAGAGCTGCTCCAGCGGCCAGGCAGAGGCAAAACGCCGGATATGCTCGTCAATTTGCTCCTGGTTTCGTGTGATGCCGTTGACGAGTTCCCGGGCAAAGTCCTTGTTCGCCTCCGAGAGGTTGCTTTCAGCCAGGAGATGGTACAGGGTTATTTCTGCATCATGCCCGGCGGAGTCGATTTCGCACAGGGCCTGGAAGGCGACCGTTCTTGCTCTACGCCGTGCTCCCGGCATGCTGGTAGTCCCCTCGTCTATCTGTCCTACCAACTGACTTTAGCAGAAGTGAGGTACGAGGTCAATTCCAGCCTTCTATTGACCTACATCTTGCCCAGCGAAATCCCCCCGTCAACGGTGAGCACCTGCCCGGTGATATAGCGCGCTTCCTCTGAGGCGAGGAAAGCAACCGCCTCGGCAACATCCCGGGGAGTGCCCAGGTAGCCAAGCAGTATCTGGTCGGCCATGGCCTGCCTGCGCTCTTCGGGTAAGTGCTGCGTCATCGGAGTATCTATGAAGCCGGGAGCTACCGCGTTGGCCGTAATCCCGCGGGAGCCTACTTCCTTGGCGACGGTGCGGGTGAAGCCGATGATGCCCGCCTTCGCCGAGGCGTAGTTGGCCTGTCCGGCATTCCCGATGAGACCGACGATGCTGGCCATGCTGACGATTCTCCCCCAGCGCTGCTTCATCATGGGCCTCAGTACCGCCCGGGTGCACAGGAATACGCTCTTCAGATTCACGCTGAGCACCTGGTCCCAGTCATCATCCGACATCCGCATTAGCAGCTGGTCCCTGGTTATACCGGCGTTGTTTATCAGGATATCGACTTTTCCATAGTTGACGGTGACAGTCTCTACCATACGGGCGACTTCACT
>DAOUVG010000309.1 GCA_030667735.1 Dehalococcoidales bacterium | reverse complement strand
GCCCAGACATAATCTTTCCCCCCTTCCTCGGTAGGAAGGCTCTTCCTGTATAGGAAGGGGAAGGCATCGCCCCTTCTTAGGGTCGCCCCCTCTTCTGAGAGGGGCTCGCACGGGTTTGGTCGAAAGGGTTTTTCATCACCCTGCTAAATGTTGCGCGGATTTGTGCAACCGGATGCTAGTCTTCTACCGGCCGTTCCTCCAGGTTCTTGAACTTGATGCCGGATTCCGGGCCGGGTATCGGGGCCACTGGCTCGGTAAGCAGGAAATCCCCGGCCTGTATCTGTTCTTTCAGCATGGTAGCAAGTTCTACGGCCTTCAGGTAGCTGGATAGAGAGGCAGTTGGCACTTTCTTTCCCTTCACACGTATTGTACCCGATTTCAACTGGGCGTAACTCACCTCTCCCAGTACATCAGACCTCCTCTGAGGATATGCCCCGGAGTAATCGACTACAGCCGCAAAGATGTCTTCATCCTTCACCGCTGCATAACGGATGACCTCTTCGGAGAGTACCGGTATCGGGACGGCGATGCCGACCGTAAGCGTGGTGCCATAGCCAAGCATGCTGGTGCCGCGCAGCCACGCTGGCTTCATTTGCTTGAGGTCACCAATGACGGATAGTGTTCCCGCTCCTCGTCTCGGGACTCCGTTTTCCGACCGCAGGACATCGGGGTTGTGCTGCGTACCATGCCAGGCAACGTAGCCAATACCACCACCGAGTATAATCTTCGTGCCGATACCTATCGTGCGGTAGAGTGGGTCGTTGAGCAGTGGCGATAGCTGCCCGGCACTGGAATAGTTAGCGTTACCCAGTTGGGGCTTGAGTACCCCCATGTAGGTGTAGATGGTCCTGTCGGACAGGTTCACCGCCACGTTGTAGTTCTGGTAAGCATTGCGGATATTGAACAGTACCGCTTCATTGATGTCCGCGATATTGATGAGGGTTTCCAGCTTTTTCCGTGGGTAGCAGTCCGTTCCGTAGGCAGTGGCGGTCAGCCTGATATCCTCGCCGGCAACCAGCTCCTCGATAACGTGACCGCCCCCGTAGTTGAACTCACCGGGGTGCAACTTGTTCCTGGGGTCATCATCGGGGATGGCAGTCGCTCCAAGGAAGACGTCTGCTGCGGCTAACCCGGTATAGGCCGGTACATCGTTGAAAGATACCTTGCCGCCACCAAGTTTGATTCGAGGTTGAGTATGTCCTACGTTGAGGAAAGCACCGGACGAGCACATCGGTCCAAAGGTTCCCGTTGTTACTACGTCAACTTCTCGGGCCGCCTTCTCAACGCCTTTTTCCTCGACCAGCCCGATTATCTCTTCGGCAGTGACTACCACTGCCTCGCCCTTGCTTATTCTATTGTTAATTTCTTCAATTGTCTTTGGCATGCGTAACCCCTTCGTTTGTTATAATACGAATTTACCATCTTATTTGCCCTCTCGGGCTACGCATTAGCCATAGCATAGTTGTTGCCATCCGGGTTTCTCCGGTAATGAGGCGACAATCAAGGTGACCGAAGCAGATATCCCCGCTTTGGTCTATAATCCTGTTCTTTTGTGTTATTTCTACCATGCTGAACAACTCTAAGGTACTACTGCTGTACGGGTCTCCCGTCTCAGCTCCGGCCAGATTCCTTCTCCCTCAACCACACAATGAACGGGAGCCTCGGTATCGTGATATATACCCTATTATAACATAATGGCAGATATCGCG
Source organism: Dehalococcoidales bacterium (assembly GCA_030667735.1). Classification (GTDB taxonomy): domain Bacteria; phylum Chloroflexota; class Dehalococcoidia; order Dehalococcoidales; family Fen-1064; genus DUES01. Next base: position 857 of record DAOUVG010000309.1, on the reverse strand, counting down.
GACTTGATGAACACAGCTTGATAGTCGCCACCGTTCTACCGGACAGAGGTGAAAGGTATTTGAGCATGTACCTGCTCAAATACTGAATCCCACTACCCGTCAGTCGTGACCCGCCAACTGTTGGTGTAGACGTTTGCCCTCTTCCCACGGACGAAGCCAATCAGCGTAATCCCCAGGTCATTGGCCAGCTTCACCCCGAGGTTTGTAGGCGCCGACTTGGATACCAGTATCGGGACCTTCCTCTTTGATACCTTGAGCAGTATCTCCGATGATATCCTGCCGCTGGTAATCACCAGGCGGTCCTCGGTCGGTATATCCTTGAGAAGGCATTCCCCGAAGACCTTGTCCATGGCGTTGTGCCGCCCGATATCCTCGTCGAAGACCAGGATATCGGCAGAATCACACAGGGCTGCTGCGTGAACTCCGCCGGTAGCCCGGTATGTCTCCGATTGGTGCTGAAACTTCCTGGCTAAAGCAAGAATATTCCGGGCCGTTATCTTGAGCAGCGATTCCACCTTTTGTCCAACGACGTCGGTGGCGCTGTAAAATGAAGCGCCCCGGCCGCAGCCGGATGTAATCAGCCGACTGAACAGTGCTTCTTTGGCAAGTTCATCACCGCCCTCGGTTTCCACCCGGACAACACCGGTGCCGTCGTTGATAGTCACATTCCTGATTTCATCCTTACTCTCGATAAAGCCCTCCGAGAAGAGAAACCCGACCGCCAGGTTCTTCAGGTTGCTCGGAGTGCAAAGGAGCGTAACCAACTCCCGGTCGTTGAAGATAAAGGTCATGGGAAATTCCCTGACGACAAAGTCTTCGATATAGCTTGCGTCTTCCTCGGTGACTCGTCGAATATT
>DAOUVG010000255.1 GCA_030667735.1 Dehalococcoidales bacterium | reverse complement strand
CAAGGAGGCTTCGGTAACCGGAATTATGAGGCAACCACTAACCGTTCGGTAACAGTTTCTTTTGACGCAACACGCAGAGAGGATCGGAAAAAGAAATGGAGGCGACGGGCGGATTCGAACCGCCGAATAGAGGTTTTGCAGACCCCCGCCTTAAACCACTTGGCTACGTCGCCCCACCGACCGCCGAACGGTCCACCGACCGCCGAGCGGTAGGCACATACCCTATATTGAAGCGTCCCGTGTTACCTGACGCAAGCAGCAACCGCCGCTATGCTCCGGCCACAAGGCCGGCAAGCCTCTTCTCTATGATTTCACGCGCACCCGTGATTATGCCGTCGATGACTTCCTTCACCGTGGGGATGTCATGGATGAGGCCTACCACCTGCCCGCACTCGACCAGACCCGCTTCAAGCTCGCCGTCGAAGTAGGCCCTGGTGGAGTTCTGGCCACTGGTAACGGTCAGGAGTTCCTCCAGCGTAGCGCCGCGACTCTCCATTTCCTGGACCTTGAGCGCCGGTCCGTTCCTTAGATTTCGCGACGGTGCGCGGATGGAGCGCTGGGTAATCAGGGTATCCGTCTCCCTGGAGTTGAGCAGCCATTCCTTGTATTTAGGGTGGGCCGGGCATTCCCGGGTGGCCATGAAACGCGTTCCCATCAGGACACCATCGGCACCGAGGGCCAGGGCAGAGACAAAGCCCCCGGCATCGGCGAACCCCCCGCCGGCAATGACCGGAATCTTCACCGCCGCCACCGTGGCCGGGACCAGCACCAGGGAACCGGTGTCATCCGGCCCGGGGTGGCCGCCGCACTCGTAGCCGATTATGGAGACGGCATCGCAGCCGACCAGCTCCGCCGTCTCGGCAAACCTTACGCCGCCGGGTGCCTTATGGATGACTATCACGTTGCCCTGCTTGAACTGCTTCATGTAGGGCTCAGGGCTGCGCCCCGAGGTCTCCACAATCCGTACGCCCTCTTCAATGACTACGTTGATGTACTCCCCGGTATCTACCGGCCGTGCCGCCGGAGACAGGTTGATGTTCACCCCGAATGGTTTATCCGTCAGGCTTTTCGTCCTGCGCAGTTCATCCCGCAGCCCTTCCTTTGTCGCGTGGTCCGCCGAGGTGATTATGCCCAGACCACCGGCATTGGAGACGGCGGCAACCAGCTCCGCCCGCGAGAGGTAGACCATTCCCCCCTGCACTATCGGGTACTCGATTCCCAGCAACTCCGTGATTCTCGTTTTGAACATTCTCTGGCTATCCCCTTTCCGCAGTTCATTCTGCACACCAGCGCATTATAGCAACTGCCGTATCAAACAGACAAGTAAAACCGGCCTACCTGGAATCAGTAAGAATTATAAAGCCCCCACCCTCTTTGTTCAGTGTGCGTTATGGTGTATAGTACGGTGGCATTGGGACAATAGCATAGAAAGGAGGTTTCTTATGAAGATGTTGATGGTGATAATAGGGTTGTTGCTGGTGGTGGCTCTGCTGATGCCTGTTTCTTGCGCCAGTGCACCGGCGAAAGATGAGAGTATGAGCGTTCCCTCGTATGTAATCGAGGAAATGGCAGCAAGGGAAGAACCGTCAGCACCATCACCGGAGATTACTCTGAAGATACCACCAGCAGAGTATGGGGAGCTCGTGAGCGGTGACGTCGGCCAGGCTTGGGCTACTGAGCGGATGATAGTCCGCACCGGGGATGTGTGGCTGGTAGTAAATGATGTCCCTGTTGTCATAGACCAGATTACCGGGATGGCTGATGGCTTTGACGGGTATGTGGTTTCTTCAAGAGTGTGGAAGGAAGGAGAGAGACTGGTTGGGAGTATTGCCATTCGTGTGCCTGCTGAGCATTTTGATGATTCTATGAGGGCGATACGCGGGATGGCGGTTGAGGTAACCTCTGAGAGCACGACCAGCAAGGATGTGACCGAGGAGTATGTCGACCTGAGCGCCGAACTGAAAAACCTGGAAGCAACCGAAGAGCAGTACCTCAGGCTGATGGAGAAGGCGGAAGAAGTAGACGATATGCTTTCTATCCAGAGAGAACTCTCCAGGACAAGGGGCGAAATCGAGCAGACGAAGGGCCGTATGCAATACCTGGAACGGACCTCGGCCACCTCGCTTATCGAGGTGCGTCTGGAACAGTCCAGTCTTGGGATTGAATTCACTGCTGACAAGAGGAGGGGGCTTAAGGAAGGTCAGAATATCCGGTTTACTGTCGACCAGATTGCGGGCGGTTTTCCGCCCTATAGCTATGAGTGGGACTTTGGTGATGGAGATATCAGCACGGATGAGACTCCAACCCACGCGTATAGAGTTGATGGAAGCTACACCGTCTCCCTCACGGTGACCGACGACCGGGGTAATACGGCAACTGAAATCAGAAGCGACTATATCACTGTTATCCCCGGCTGGAGCCCCGGCAGTATTGCCAGAGGAGCCTGGGATGGCATGGTCACCTTCGGTCATGTGCTGGCGAACATATTCATCTGGATTGGCATTTTCAGCCCCGTCTGGATAGTCATCGGTGGTGTAGTCTACTGGTGGCGGAGGTACCGCAGGAAGAAGAGAGCAGAGAAAGAAAGTTAAGGTGAAGCGGGTTGGACATTCTCCGTACTTGATTGGGTGGAGAGCCTTATGCTACGTTTAGAGACAACTGTGCATATGAAAGGAGACCGAACGTGAGTATTGTCGATTTCTCACTGGATGGCAAGGTAGCACTGGTAACCGGCGGCAGCCGTGGTATTGGGCGGGTGATTGCCCTGGCATTCGCCGAGGCCGGAGCAGATGTGGCCGTTAGCGGCAGGAAGCTCCCCGACCTGGAGGTAGTGGCCGAAGAAATCAAGGCCACGGGAAGGAAGGGACTGGCAGTCTCTTCCCACATCGCCAAGACGGAGGAGTCGAAGAACCTGGTGGAGACAGTACAGAAAGAGTTTGGCCGGATAGACATCCTGGTGAATAACGCCGGCACGAACCACTATCTGGGTCCCCTGATTGATGCCGAAGAATGGGTCTGGGATGTGACCATGAACGTCAACCTCAAGGGGCCGTTCATACTCGGTCAGATGGTAGCCAGGGTAATGAAAGACCAGGGGGGCGGTAACATCATCAATATCGTCTCCACGGCTGGTATCAAT
>DAOUVG010000019.1 GCA_030667735.1 Dehalococcoidales bacterium | reverse complement strand
TCCTATAATGAATACGGAATAGGAGGAGAACATGAAACAGAACCGAAGAAAGCACAGCCCATCGTTCAAAGCCAGGGTAGCCCTGGAAGCATTGAAGGGTGAAGAAACAATAGCCGAACTGGCCAATAGATTTGAGGTCCACCCCAGCCAGATCCGCAAGTGGAAGAATTCTCTGGCTAAGGGCTCCGTCGGTATCAACTGCCGCAGCATTCGGCAGGGGGTCTTGCGCTGGCACTCATCGGCGGCCCGGCAAGCCCCTTTCGCAACACGGCGCTTCTATCCCTGATAGATCGTTCCTTTATTTACATTGTCAATTCCATACCAATATTGTACCATGACTCTTAGGATTCAACTATGAACAACGTCATTGAAGTTGAGCACCTCAAAAAAACCTACGGCTCATTCACAGCCGTAGACGATGTTTCCTTCCACGTAGAAGAGGGCGAAGTATTCGGCCTTTTGGGACCCAACGGCGCCGGCAAAACCACCTCTATAGAATGCATTCAAGCGTTGCGCCATTCATTTACCGGAGACGTAAGTGTGCTGGGGCTTGACCCCAGAAAAGACGCACGGGAGCTACGCAAATATATCGGCTCCCAGCTCCAGGAATCTGCCCTGCCCAATCGCATGAAAGTATGGGAGGCACTTGACCTCTTTGCATCTTTTGCTCCCAACGCTCTCGACTGGGAATTATTGCTTAAGCAGTGGGGACTCGCTGAAAAACGTAACTCTAGTTTCGGGGGCCTGTCGGGTGGCCAGCAGCAAAGGTTGTTTATTGCACTGGCGCTGGTGAACGATCCCAAGATCGTCTTTTTAGACGAGATGACACAGGGTCTGGACCCGGCCGCCCGGCGCGTGGCCTGGGATTTGGTAAGAGCTGTTCGTGATAAGGGAAAAACCGTTGTCATGGTAACCCACTTCATGGATGAAGCTGAGAATCTCTGCGACCGATTAGCTATAGTAAATAAAGGCAGGATAGTGGCAACAGACTCACCTCAAGGGCTTATTAACTCATATGCAACCCAAATCAAGGTACTGTTCAGCACCGACGAACCCGATCTCTCTTATCTTGAGCAGATACCATCGGTAAACAGTGTTAACAGATATGGATCACACGTTGAGATACTTGGAACCGGCCCCATTCTGCCGCTGGTGGCAGCCGCTCTGGTAGAAAATGGCATTACCCCATCAGACCTCCGTGTAGACCAACCGACCCTTGAAGACGTTTTCCTTATTCTGACAAGAGATGTTGAACCGGCAGAGATTAATCAGTGAACACTCTCCTTAAAATGAGCTGGGTTGAGTTAAAACTGTTCATTAGAGAACCTATTACTATGTTCTTCACTTTGGTACTGCCCATTATGTTCCTTTTTGTTATGGGCGAGGTATTTGGCAACTCCCCGGATAATCAAGGCGGTATAGAGGTATACAGAGGCATGGGTGCCATGAACGTCTACACTCCATCCTATATAGGTCTAGTTATGGCGGCAATAGGCCTTTTCAGCATTCCGGTTCACCTTACCTCCTACCGGGAACGCGGAGTACTACGTAGGCTGCGCGCTTCCTCAATTTCCACCTGGACACTTTTCAGCTCGCAACTGATAGTAAGCTTTGTAGTGACCAGTGTGTGCTCCATCATACTGGTTATTCTGGCTTTTCCGGTATATGACGTAATAACCCCAGAATCAATCATACTGTTAATTGTCGCCTTTATGATAAGCACTATCAGCTTTACCGCTATCGGCATACTTATGGGAGCACTACTTCCCACTTCCCGAGCAGCCCAAGGAATCGGGCTACTGCTTTTCTTTTTAATGCTGATGCTTTCGGGAGCCGGCCCCCCCAGAGAGGTAATGTCCGACCCAATGAAATATATAGGCGATGCAATGCCGCTTACTCATATATCCATTTTGCTGCAAGATACATGGCTTGGTTTTGGCTGGAACTGGGCCAGATTCGGCATCGTTGCTGGCTTTGGTGTGGGCGCAACAGTCATCGCTTACCGCTTCTTCCGCTGGGACTAATAGTATTAGAGGAGTCAGATTCTCGCCCTGGTGGCTCCGCTCAATTCAAAGTGCGCGTCATCACACTGGGACCTTGGTATGGCACTCGTTGACGCCCCGGCAGGTCCCATTTCTCGTTGTGGCGCTCCTGATGTGGCCAGCGTGGCACTGGTGCGAGGTCACCGATGGGATGGCCTGCGACCGCAACACGACCAGCGCGCTCAAGTCAATCCTCGACAACCTAGCGCAGGGGCTGAAGGTGTCGCCGGTAGTCTCTCTTGGCGAGTACTATGCTCTTGGTGTCACCGACTCCGGTCACTTTAATATCAACCTGCTGTCCTGCTCTCAGTCCGGTGGCCAGGCGGATGTCCTCAGGTAGTTTCACCCTTCCCTCTGCGTCAACCCAGGCAGAAGCGCGTATCAGTGTCATTTTTGCCACCTCCTATACCGTGTGTATTCCTGTCACGTATTACTTGTCGCTCAGACTGTCTGCCGATTCGCGCGGATACCAGGGTTCTTCCCTTGCCGTAGCGATTCTGCATTTCGGAATCTCGGTGCCGAGAATGCCCACCACACTCGGTTAATCCAGGGTCGGCGCTTCGACCAGATAGTGTTCCAACTCCTCAAAACGTTTCTTGCTTCGCCTTCGGTCAGAGAGCAGGACATGGTATTCTCGTACTTGCATAGTGTCCTTGACTTCCTGTACCAGGATGTCATGTGGAAGACGCAGTACTACATCATGGTAAGCACCGATGAACAGAACCCCGGTTTCACCATTATGAAGAGTATCCCCAATCCTCTGTGCTATGAAGGTGTCTCGGCGGTAGAGTAGCTCTTTGGCGGTCGACCTGAACTCCATGGCCGCGGACACTCTTGCCGCTGTCGAATTAGCCTTGACTACTTTGGTGAGGAGGTCGTATTCCCTCCTCACCAGTGCAAGGTCTTCGGTTTTGACCAGTTCGGCACCTTTCTCAATAAGCTCGGATATAATCTCGTAGTTCTTACTACCATCCTTGACACCTTGCTCGACTATTCTCATCCCCAGTTCGCCGTCGGCGACCAGACCATCCTGGTACACCTTGAACCTGACCACGGGTAGTGAGCCAATGAATCCGGCCACTGCGTTCCAGAAGCCTGTGACCGTTTCTTTATGCTTCAGCCAGACATCTTCCCCTAACCGCTCACGGCTTCCACTGTTGATGGCTGGAGCCAGTGTTCCCAGGTCAGCACTGGTGTGGATGACGGGGACAACGTATAGTTCCCTCATAGCTTCTCCTGGCACAACCCACACTGCCTTTTGACGAGCATCTGTTGCATGTCTTTTGAGATACCCTGTCCAGTTCCAGACGCTTGATGTCTGTGTTTATAGCTCTCTGATGTCAGTATCGGCACGTTTGCGGAGGGTCTTGCGCTCGAAGCCGATAACCTTGCCTTCCTCGTCAACGGTTACCTCATAGCCTCCTATGATGTCCTGGGCATCTGGAATCGACTTCTTCTCCACCAGTTCCACCGTAACGCGCCACTTGCCGTCGTCCTGAGACATCCCCCTCACGCCGGCGAGCTCCAGCTTGCTGAACTTGACCATCTCCGTCTGGGCCACTCTGGCTGCTTCAGTTGCACTTACCAAGGCCGCACCTCCTGCTAAGTTTTACTAATTCCCAACTGCCGCACAATCTCACTATTGATTGTGCTTAGTCTTTGCTGAAACGCATCTGATCTCTCCAAACGGGTCAATATACGTCCCAAGTTTCCCTCAACCTGGCTACGATTGGGGAACATGCTAGTAGCTCCACCATCAGGTACTTCCTGTCGTCCTGTGACCTCCCCGCTACCCGCCCTTTCCTGCACTCCTGCCTTGTGCCAGTTCCTGCCTCTCATTGTATTCACCCCCTTGAATCCCGGAACTGATTCTGGTAGCCGTCACTGAGCTCCCACTGCAGCCCTTTCCTCTCTGATTCTTCGCTCTCGTGCTCTTGTGGCTTCATCCCAGTCTGTCATGACACCGTATTCCAGCATCGTCTCCATTCCGGCTATAGCAGCCCTGAGGTTCACTGCTATCAGCGGAATGCCGCTGAGTGTAATGATGACATCTGCATTGATGATGAGCCCCTTGTCCAGGACTCTATCGAGCAGGTCTGAGATTGTCCCGTGAAGCTCACGTGTCGGCTCCATGACTACTCCCACGTCACGAAACTGTATGGCGGCCATGGTCCGGTGAAACGGACCGAGAAACCGTCCATATGGTCTATCTCTTCCAGTTCGTCGGCTAGAGGCCTGACTCCTTCCATAGGAACCAGGCAGGACAGGTTCATCATCATTTGCTTGTCTCCCTCCTTCTTCGTCCTCTCCAACCTGACTTCGCTAACGCTTGCCTTGATTCTGTGATGAAAATCCCTGAAGCGCTTCTCGACCTCCGTTTCCACCTCCTGTTTCAGGAGCTTCTCCAAGCGCTGTCTATACATATATGCCAAGCCCTTGGATTTGGACCTGATATCTTCCTCGATTCCTGCAATCTCAGGGTTGGTTTCGGATAGCAGGCGAGTAATGGCTGTGGGGTCCCAGAACACCTGGACGCCGTACTCCTCTTTTCCTCTGACACGTTCCAGCTTCTGTCTGAGTACGTCACTGTCGTCACTGAGCCATCGCCGAACGTTATCCTCCGCACTGACTCCGTCTGTGTCCCGGATGATGGTGTCAAATCTCATCGGGAGGACGGTACCGAATTCCTTCAGTGCGGCCTCAACTACAGCCTGGTGGCTGACCACCCATTGGTGGACTATCTCTTCCTCGTCGGAAGAATATGGTGCGGCGGGGCAATCATGGACAATGGCGCAAAGACCTCCGGTAGGAATGGTGTACACTTCAGTGCCAGCCAGACTGATTCTCCCCAGACTAAGTTTCTCATCGACTTGGGCGATGCAGTACACGTATCGCCCGGTACCCTCATTATCCGTCATGACTCTACCCTTTCGGCAGCAGCGGCCAGTCTACCAGGATTCAGAAAGTCATTCAACAGGTCGTCTACCACGCTATCCAGTCCTTCGCGGATGCTCCTGACTGTCTCCGCGATGCCCATTTCTTCCTTGATTTCATCGATAGCATCACCCAGCTCGAGAAGTGCCTCACCGAGCCTCTCTACTTCGGCATCGGTCAGGCTGCCCCCCTCCATTCGTCTGAGGGCCTGGTGCTGCAAGGCGTCCCGGATTATCTCAACCAGGGTGACTACCAGTCCCAATACGCCCTGTTTCAGGTTTCCCTCATCTATCTCCACAGCCATATCGTCTCCCAGTCTATTACTCGGCCGTCGCCTCGGCAGATTCAGCATCCACGGACTGCCAGCCCACCGCTTGCAGATTGGTCCCCGAGGGGAACTCAAGTCCGTACTTGGCGGCCGTCTCGAAGGACGCCAGAGCGGCCCTTATCTTTATCCCGAGAAGCTCTACGCCGACGAGGGAAATGGTAATGTCAGCGTTGATTACCAATCCTTTATCCAGAATTCGGTCAATAACATCTGCCAGAGTAGCCCCGCTCCCGCTGGTTGCCTGTAGTGCCATGTCATTGCTCCTCCTTACTTTCCTGGATTTCCCGCCATCTCTTCATCAGAATAGATTCCTGCTTCTCATATTCCTGTTCACTTAGCTGTTCCGATTCCAGAAGCATCTGCAGTTCGATCAGCCGTTCTCTGATCTGGGACTCATTCGGGTAGAGTTCTTTATCGGCCTCATCTCTGATAGTCTCCAGCAGCTTCTTTCCCAAATTTGCGAGGATGTAGGTAAACACCATTCGCCTTCCTCCGTGACTTAATAAAAGTACATCTCAAGATTGACAAAGTTGTAGGCAGGAACCGGTTTGACACATCGAAAAAGGGCCCACTCACCATACTTGGCGTCTAGCTCATCGATGGCGTCATCAAATGCCTTGTCTTTGACTACATCCACTAGAAAGGAGGCGTTCAGCAGGTTAGAGATATTAACCGGATAGTTTTGCCGGCCGTCAACGGCGACCTTCATCAGCCTCAGATAGAAACGGTCGCTATATTCTGCGTGCCATGCTTCGGCCTGTTCCTTGACCAGCCGACCAACCCCCGCCAGGAGAGCCTGAGCCTTCGCTGGCGGCGCTTTATTAACCTCAGCCTGCAACCGTGAGAGCTTGCGGCCTTTACCTTCGAGAGTGCTAAGCATACGCTCCTTTTGCCAGAAGACTTTTACTCCTACTTCCATTCTTCTGTCTATTCTAGCCAGGTAGTCCTTGAGTGTGGGGTAGTATTTGTCCAGCAGGCTTTGGAGCCTGTCTCTCTCGGTAGCAACGAGACCGAAGCGCGCCGGAAGGATGGTATGGTCTTTCATTACCGTTTCCAGCACCCTGTTATGAGCCGACATATTCTTCCGCGTAGGGTCGCAGCAAGTGAGCGAAGTGTCACTAACCACAGCCGCTATGTCCCTGCAGGCTATGGTGTAGACCTGTCTCCCCTCTTCAATTCCTGTTTGCTCGAAGCTCTCTTCTCCGTTGGCGGGAATAATGCCGTAGATGTACTTCCCCTCATCAGCCATGCTTTACCTCCGTCGAGCTACCAGAATCGAACCATCAATCTGCTCTCTCTTGAATGTGTATCTCCCATTCTGTGTCGTTTCCAGACCTCTGATGCATCTCGTCAGTGTCTCATATGCCTCGGTTGCCTGCCTGAATTCCCCGACGCCGTCAGGAGCACCTGGATTGCTGTCCGGGTGATACTGCCTGGCCAGTTTCCGGTAGGCATCATTGATCTCCACCACAGTTGTCTGTTCACCCACACCGAGAACCTTTCGTGCCCTCTCGACATTGTCGGCATCAAGCACCGTTGCCTCCAGGTCAACGAAGCTATACGGCGGCATTGGCCCTACATACTTGAATTCCAGTATAGTGCCGTGTCTCTCGGCCAACAGATTCACCTTCTGGTCGAATTCTGCCTCCCGGTCTCGCCTGACCAGGAAGGACTCGTTCATTATCATATCAGCAGTGGTGAGCTTGCCCGGGCAGGAGCGGGTGGCTATTTTGTTCAGAGTGTCCAGGACGTCGCTGACGTAGGCTTGCTTGGCTCTGTCAAGTGCAGCAAGAACCGCCCTGCCCAGGTCTATTTTTATTTCTGTTACTCGATCACTGCTGGCTGAGGCCAGTTCCAGCCTTAACCTTCTTACCTCTTCATTCTCGTTGGTCACCTCATTCAGCGCCCTGGCTTCGTCACAGGTTGCCTGGAGATTGAGTTCTATGCTGTCACCTACTTCTCTGAATGTGTCCTTGAGGTCAGTGTATGCCGCTTTGAGCAGTTGTCTTACGTCCTCTTCACTCCTGGCGACGATGCCGAACGTCATGGGTATGACAGTGCAGTACCTCATGACGTTTTCGAGGACGAGCTGGTGGTGTTTCAGTACAGGGGCTATCAGTTGCTCATCAAACCGGTCAAAGTCCTTTACAGACGCGGGGCTGACTACGGCCGCCAGGTCTCTATAGCGGATGAGGCTGACGTCATCATTAGTAATGTTGTAATGGCTAGACTGCTCACAGCCTGTTTCCTCTATGATTCCGTATACGTACCTGCCTGATTGAGACATATCAGAATTCCCCACGGTTCTTGACTGAGCCTATTGCACTGGTGAACTGGTCCATGGTTATGATGAGCTCCTTTTCTTTATTTTCGTTATTCAGGAACTCCCGGATTGCCATCATTGATGCTTGCCTGGATATAGCCTCGATGTCCGCCCCGGACAACCCCTCGGTATCTCGTGCCAGGGATATCAGACTGACATCCTTTGCCAGTGGTTTTCCGCCAGTTTGTACACGGAATATCTGCTCCCTGGTTTCCTCATCAGGCAGAGGGAGAGTAATAACGAGGTCAAACCGCCCCGGTCTCAGTATCGCGGGGTCAATCAGGTCTTTCCTGTTGGTGGCGGCCAGGACAATCACCCCCTTGAGTTCTTCCAGGCCATCAAGCTCAGTAAGGAACTGGCTGATAACCCTTTCCGTGGTCTGGGAGTCTCCGCCACCTATCCCTCTAGCCGGCACCAAGGAGTCAATCTCATCGAAGAACAGGATGCAGGGGCTTGCCTGTCTTGCCTTCTTAAACACCTCCCGGACGCCTCTCTCCGACTCCCCGACATACTTGCTCACCAGTTCCGGTCCCTTGATGGAGATAAAATTGAGCTCAGTCTCATGGGCCAGGGCTTTGGCAACCATCGTCTTGCCTGTTCCCGGCGGACCGGATAGTAACAACCCCTTTGGAGGTCTGGTACGGACCTGCTCAAACAGGTCGGTATATTTCAGTGGCCATTCTACTGCCTCAATCAAAGCCGTCTTCACGTCGTCCAGCCCACCGACATCACTCCATGTGACATCGGGCACCTCGACAAACACCTCGCGAATGGCCGACGGTTCCACCTCCTTCAGCGCCTCTCTGAAGTCCTCCATCGTCACGTTGAGTGCAAGCAGAGTCTCATAGGGGATATCTTCCGTCTGGAAGTCAATATCCGGCATGATCTTCCTGAGCGCGCTCATGGCAGCCTCGCGGCACAGCGCTTCCAGGTCGGCACCGACAAAACCATGGGTAGTGCTGGCCAACTTTTCAAGGTCGACATTCGATTCCAGAGGCATGCCCCGGGTGTGAATGTGGAGAACCTCAAGCCTTGCCTTCTGGTCAGGTATTCCAATCTCAATCTCTCTATCGAATCTTCCCGGCCTTCGCAAGGCCGGGTCAAGGACGTTTGGGATGTTGGTCGCGCCGATGACAACCAGTTCGCCTCTTGATTCCAGTCCGTCCATCAGGGCGAGAAGCTGAGCCACCACCCGGCGCTCTACCTGCTTCTCGCCACCCATCTCCTCCCGCTTCGGTGCAATGGCATCAATCTCGTCAATGAAGAGGATGGCCGGGGCATTCGCCTTTGCATCCTCGAAAATTGTTCTAAGACGGCCTTCAGACTCCCCGTAGAACTTCCCCATAATCTCCGGGCCGCTAATATGAGCAAAGTAGGCGTCTGTCTCATTGGCTACTGCCCGGGCAAGTAATGTTTTACCGCAACCGGGTGGGCCGTGGAGCAAGACTCCCTTGGGTGGCTCTATTCCCAGTCGCTCAAAGATCTGTGGGTACTTCAGGGGGAGCTCTATCATCTCTCTCACTCGCTGAATCTCTTTCCCCACCCCCCCAATGTCTTCGTAGGATATCTTAAGTCCTTTTGACACGACCTGGGATGCTCCCTTGATCTCAATCTTAGTCTCGGACCGAATTGAGACAGGACCTCTGGGCACGGTCGAGATTACGGTGAATTCCTGACTACGAGCACCGAACAGGCTAGCTCTGATGGCATCTCCCTCCACCATCGGCAGTCCTTCCAGCAGGCTGCCAATGTACCTCATGTCACGGTCACGACGTACGGCCTTCATCAGGGTTAATGGACTGAGCACTATCTTGCCGGCGGGTGCGCAGGCAATTTTCCGGACCGTGACCCTTTCATCCAGTGACACCTGAGCGTTTCCTCTTACCAGACCATCTACCTGAACAATCGACTTTCCACGGTCATCAATGTAGGCCGGCATGGCTTTGGCTACCGTCTTCCGGTTCCCCTGAATTTCAACAACATCCCCGACCTCAACCCCCATTACTTCGAGGTCATCGGGAGCGATTCTGGCTATGCCTCTACCCACATCTTTCGGTTTCGCCTCTGCCACACGCAGGGTCAATTGCTTTGCATTTGGTGCCATGACTATCCCCTCGTTGCATTTACTAATCGGTACTCCGGGCTTTCGGTAACCTTATCTCCAGAATGCCGTTCTTGTAGGCTGTTTTCATCGTTTCAGACGTCACACTGGCCGGTAGCAGGACTTCTTTTGCGTATTCACTGATTCTGCCAGTCGCGGTAAGCTTCAGGATATCGCCTTCTGTTTCGAGCTTGATGTCATTTTCGTCCACGCCCGGAAGCTCAACGATTACCAGAACGTGGTCTTCTTCATCAAATACGTCAACTATCGGCTCTCTGACCTCCTCAACTACGGGTCCCCGTGGCGAGTCTTTGATATTACCGAAGGTCTCAATTACGGGCTTGCCTCCGGCCAGGGTTCTCATGCTGAAACCATAAACACCCCTGGTATCTCTGGGTAGTCCTTTTATTTCACCGACCTTCCTGGTCTCACCAGCTTCCTCGCTTAGTTTGGAGGCCAGGTCTATCAGATTACCTATGCCCTTGAAAAGTCCGCCGAACTTCAGCTTGCCGACGCCAAAGTCAACCTCATATTCTTCACCCTTCTCTGTGTCAGACATCTTGCCCCCTTCTTTGGTTCGTTTCCATGAGTAGTATCTCAAATCCTGAGATTAACGAAGTTGTACGGTGGTATCGGACCGACATACCGAAATTTCATCCTGTGGCCGTATTCTCTGTCTAATTCATTGACCTGGCTGTCGAATTCCTTCTCCCGGCTCCGGTCCACGAGGAAGGCGGAATTGAATATCATTGGGTCACTATGGGTATCGTTGTTCTGTACTGCAATAGCAGTCTTCATCAAAAGGCGTAGTACCTTATCGCGCTCTTGTTCCTTTTTCGCTTCAAGAGCTCCGGCCACTTTCTGCCCTAGTGCCACTCTCTGTTCCAGGGTCTGGGTCACTCCTGTGGCAGCTATCTTTTCCCTGGATTTCTTTATTCCTCTATCCTCATCGGCTATTTCCCGAAAAATAGCAGGCATGTCCCGCCAGGAGCCAGTCAACCCTAGCTCTATCTTGTTGTCCATGTCCTTGAGCAGACCGGTCAGTTCGCGGTAGTTCTTCCTGAGAAAATCCCTTACTTCTTCAGCACTTGACGCAATTGTAAAGGCCCTCATCGGCAAAACAGTGTGGTCATTCATCACAAGTTCCACCACAACCTGATGGGCCATGAGGTTTTCCTTGCTCAACTCGTAGTTCCCCAAAGGGAAGTTGCTGATTACGGCACTGATTTCCTGATAGCTGATGGTAGAGACAGTATCGCCTCGACTGCCCACTCCAATCGCACCGAAGTTCCTCATCTCGTTGGTGCCTATTATGCCGTAAATGTACTTGCCTTCTTCTTTCATCCGCCCTAACCTTATGCCGTGTCTCTCCTCACTTCTATCATCTTCTGCACTATGATTGGCAACCGCACCAGACCCAACATGTTCGGATGAATATGGTCTGGCTCCGGGCCACTACTTCATTGGCGGAAATCTATTTGCCGGCAATCACCCCTTCCCCTTTCCCTGTGAGCCTCAGCTTGCCGGCTCTCGATACGTCGATGTAGTCGGCCCGGCCGAGGGAGTTACATACCAGGCGAATGTAGTCCAGGCCCAAGCCCGAGCCCATCCTGTGTGATACTACCTGCGCGGTAGCCTCGCCGCCCTCATCCTTGACTATCTTCAGGATTTCCAGTTCGGTACCACTTGCCATTTCTCACCTCTCGTTAAATGGAAGTCGTCGCTTCTCGCTAGAGAGAAGACGTCGCTTCCTGTATTCGCCGAAATAGGTCCGTGGCGGCATATAGTCGTTCCTGGGCCTCAAAGTCCTGTGCTATCCGGACCAGACGACCGTAGGCTTCTCTTGCCTCCTTGGTATCAGGCTCCTGCCGGATGATGTACAGGTAATCGGATATCGCCTGACGTACATGCCCCATCTCCTGGTGAGCTTCAGCCGTCCTCAGCATGAAGCCTGTCACTCCGTCGCCGTGTACTTTGGACTCTGCCATTTCACATACCTCCTTATGTCGGTGATGCCCGCTATCCTTCACGCGGTGTAGATGTCTCCGCTGTTTCGCGGCTGTAGGCTATGATATTCAGGTCTTCGTCGACTCGGACGTGGTACACAGTCGGCAGGTCACCCCAGCCGCATCGACGCATGTACAGATTCGGCCTGGACGACTCGATGCGGATATCCCAGTCTTCCCCCTCCCTGGCCACGGCGAACTCGACCCCGCCAAGGTCCCATTTATCAGTGCCGGACCCGGTGAGTATCCCTTCGCTGGACAGGGTGCTGCAGAACCTGACCAGCATCTTCCTTTCCCTCTCAACCCTCTGCCGCTCCTCTTCCTGCTTGGCGGCGTGCAGCTTCGCCTCTTGTTCCAGGGCGATTACACGGGGGTCCACGGGTTTCCTGCCCAGCGCTCGTGCCCATTCTGTCGCCATTATTCTGCGGCTCAGAACACTCATCGAGGCGCTGTTCACGTACCCGCCCGGTCTTTCTACCGGCCGGTTGTTCTCCTTCCAGTCAGACAATGAGCACCAGGGCCAGTCGGACGTCCCCGGGTTACCAGCCTTGGCTGTCTGCATAAGAGTCTGCTCCTCCCGTCTGATGCGCCGAATGGACAGGCTGTAAGTATGTTGTTCGCTTACCTTTAATTCCTTGCTTATTTGCATTTGTCACCTGCACCCGCTAAGTAAAGCGGCCAGTAGTTTTCTCTAGTCTAGGGCGACTACACCAGTTATGTGAGTCTAGTAGTCCGCAGCAACGGTGCGCCACTTCTTTGATGGCAACTTATCCGCGAGTTCTGAAACTGGAGCCTTGCTGCTTTCTTTTTCGACTATAATCTGTGCCCCAGATTGCAGTGTGGCCCGTATCTCGTCCAGCCTGAC
>DAOUVG010000118.1 GCA_030667735.1 Dehalococcoidales bacterium | reverse complement strand
CGCCGGAAGCAGCCTTTCTCGGCAGTGAACCTTTCGGCCAACCATGCAGGGCTACCGGTATAACAAGATTTGGTCTCTGGCGCCTTACACAGGAAAAACAGTCGTGCGAGAATTAGCTATTGGATGCGGGAGAATACACGTTACGGAAGGAGAGGTAGTTCCTGAACTGATTATCAGGAACGGTGATATGAAGATGCTCGAATGCCATGATACGCAAGTCAAAGACCCGGTGGAACGGGTAACCGAAGTCATGATTCCCGGGGAGGATATCACCGCACTACGGAAGACCCGGGAGTTGCTACAGCATTCACAGTTGCTGGCCTCACTGGGTGAGATGACCGCCGGCATTGCCCATGAAGTGAACAACCCCCTGGGCAGTATTCTGCTCTATTCCGAACTGGTGATGGCGGCGGATTCCCCACCCGAAATCAAACGGGACCTGAAGGTGATACACGAGGAAGCGAAGCGGGCCACCAAGGTAATGACGGACCTGCTTACCTACAGCCGCCGGGAAAAGTCCACCATGCGTCGCCTGGACCTTAACAGAATCCTCCGCAAGATGCTGGACATGCGGCGGTATACGGAAAAGATAAGGAACATCACCGCAACCACCAGCTTCCAGGACGGCCCCCTCCACGTGAGAGGCGATGTATCCCAGCTCATGCAACTCTTCATGAACCTGATGCTGAACGCCGAGGAATCCCTTGGTGAGGCAGGTGGCGGAAACATCATCGTCTCCACCTGTAAAGAGGGGGAATGGGCCAGGGTGTCAGTATCCGACAACGGCACTGGCATTCCTCCGGAGAACCTGACCCATATGTTCTACCCGTTTTCAACGACGAAACGGATGACAAACGGTACGGGCCTCGAGTTGAGCACCTGCTACAGTATCGTAACCGACCATAACGGACTGATACACGCGGAAAATAACAGCATGGGTGGCGCTACCTTCACCGTGGAGATGCCCCTGGCCGGAACCCGCAAAGGGACGCGCCAGCGGCAGACCGGACGTGTGCGGAGGGCAGCCCCGCTAGAGGAGAAACAGATGGAGATGCAGATATGGTAACGAGGAGTCCGGAAATCCTGGTAGTTGATGACGAGCCTCAACTGTGCACTGCCCTGTTTCGTATCCTCAAGATGGAAGGGTACGAGGTAAGGACGGCATCTGATGGGGAGACAGCGCTCGGGCTGGTCAAGGAGAAGCAGCCGGACGTAGTCCTGCTGGACGTCGTAATGCCGGGAATGGACGGGCGGGAGATATGCCGGCGGGTGCGGGAATGCACCACGGGAACACAGGTAATCTACTTCACCGCGAAATCGGGGGCATTCCATCCACAGGCGATGAAGGAGCTTCGCCACGAGGCTGACGCTTTCCTCGCCAAGCCGGCATCCAGCAAACAGATACTCTCCCAGGTGAGTAGTGTCCTGCAGAGCGCCCGTCAATTGCCGCTTTGAATAGTACCGGCTGTGGAATGAACCGCCTGTCCGCAGGCAAGACTGCGCCGATGCAGATGTGCTGGTGTTTGCCTGCGCAGTTCCGATTTCGCCTGTAAGATAGCGTGTGCTCTCAGCGAAGAGACCGCCAGTATTCTTTGAGGCGGTTCTTTACCTCGATTACGACCACCTTGATGTCCCCCATGGAGCGGTCAACGCCCAGCCAGGCGGGGGCAGGTTCCGGCTCCTCCAGCGCTATGTCGATGCCGGTCAGCCCGCAAATCAGCGCCAGCCAGCTATGCGGCAGGACCCGGCGGTTGTAGCCGGACCCGATAAGGTCAATCACCCTGCCTTCACAGATACCCGCCATCTCCCTGACCTGCTCCCCGAACATCCTGAACCCGTCAACCTCCATTCCAAGGTTGGTCAGTTCGTCGGCGGCATGGGGGTCTGAGCCACCGTTTCGGATGATGATCTGAGGCTTGAACTCGTCCACTACCGGCCGTACTATCTGCTCGAATACCATCCGGTAGGCCTTCTGCCCGGAGAACAGGGGCATGGGGACATTGACGGTGAAGCCTCTGCCATCCCCGGAGCCAATCTCACCAGCGAAACCCGTTCCCGGATAGAGGGTCCTGGGGTCCTGGTGAAGGTCGATGAACAATACGGATGGGTCTTCGTAGAAATAACGGGCGGTACCGTTTCCGGCATGAGCGTCGGTATCCAGTATGAGGACCCTGTCCAGCGAATACCGCTGCCGGAGGTACCGGGCGCAGAAGGCGACATCATTGTATATGCAGAACCCTTCCCCATTGCCGGGTCCGGCATGGTGCATGCCCCCGCCAAGAGCAACCACTTTCTCGGCCCCGCCTTCCTGCACCAGGTCACAGGCTTTCTTCGCCTGCCCGATGATAAGCCTTGCCGCCTCCTCCACCTTTCCGGGCTGGCCCTGGGGTACGTTGTCCGGACTGTGGAAGCGGGAGAAGTCCCCCGCAGGGGTCAGACCAAGATTAGCCGCCCGGTAGTAGGACCCTGTGAAACGGATATACTCCTCATCGCAGATAAGGTGCAGGTCCTCATCACCCGCCGGCTCAGCCTTCAGCAGACGGAAGTCCCTGTTCTCGACCAGGATATCCTTCAGGAACCGCGGGAATATCTCGTAGCGGTCACCGCGGAAGGGATGGCCCGGACCGAAGTCGTATTCCCTCAGTTCTTCCCGATAAACGATGGATATCATCATCATACCTCTCTCCCGGATATTCCCATTCTACCCCAGCGGTGGCGCGATGCCAATCCGGTTACCGTTCCCGACCGAAGAGCCGCCGGTCATCATTGACCTTTAAGCCGCCGGGCGGTAGGATATAGCTTGACCGGCTAATACCCTGTACAAGCCCACCATGCCGGACTATCTTCCATCACTCCGGAAAGGTGACTCCGGTTCGGGGGTGAAGGGAATGGGCAAAATAGATATCCACAAGCTTCCCCTGGGAAACTGCAACTGCTACCTCATCAAACAGGAGGGGCTGGTCCTGGTTGATGCCGGCTTCACCAACCAGAAGGACAACTTCCGCAGAAGGCTGGAAGGGTTGTCCATTGCCCCGCAAGACATCTCCCTGATTCTGCTTACACACGGCCATTATGACCATATCGGGTCGGCCGCCGACCTCAGGAAACTGACCGGTGCTAAGACGGCCATCAACTACCGCGAACGTGACTGGGTGGAGCAGGCCCTGAAACGACTTCCACCGGGGATTGGCCTCCCGGGCAAGGTGGTAGCGCTGATGACAAGAGTCATGGCGCTGATGGTGGAGTTCCCTCGCTGCCCGGTAGACCTGGTACTGGAAGATAAGGCGTTCTCCCTGAGGCCTTTCGGTATCGAGGGTACGGTGCTGTACACGCCGGGACACACATGGGGCTCGATGAGTGTCCTGCTGGATACCGGCGATGCCTTTGTCGGTGACCTGGCAATGAGCGTCATGCCCCTCCGGTTCAATTCGGGGATGCCGTCTCTCGGTGACGACCGTAATACCGTAAAGGAGAGCTGGCGATTGCTCCTCGATAACGGCGCCAGGACGATTCACCCCGCCCACGGGCACTCCTTCAGTGCGGGCGTCCTGAAGAAGGGATTGTCCGGCTAGGCTTGTCCCGGTTCCTGTACAGTTACTCTGTATGCCCCCTCTACCCTGCCAGATGTACGGGATATGACTTCCTGAACACGCTTCATCTTCTCCGTTCCCATCCAGTCAAAGCACCCATTATGCTATAATTTAACTGATGACTGACCAGGTACAAATCCAGCAGAGAATAGAGCAGCTCAAGACGGATATCAACCGCCACAACCACCGCTACCACGTTCTCGATAACCCGGAAATCAGTGACGCGGAGTACGACCGGCTCGTCCGGGAACTGAAGCATCTGGAGGAGCAGTACCCGCAATTCCTGACCCCTGATTCTCCGACTCAGCGCGTGGGGGCGGCACCGGTCGAGGCTTTCGGGGTGGTGGAGCACCGCTTCCCGCTGTTGTCACTGGGGAATGCCTTCTCCGATGAAGAGTTGACGGCATGGCACACACGCACATCCCGGTTACTTGGCGAAGAGCAATTCGACCTCGTCTGCGAGCACAAGATAGACGGGCTTGCCGTAGCTCTGACCTATATCGACGGCCAGCTTACTACCGGGGCTACCCGTGGTGACGGATTCCGTGGGGAAAACATCACCCGGAACCTGAAGACCATCCGGAGCATCCCCCTGTCCGTACCCGGAGACACTCCGCCGCGCTTCGAGGTGCGGGGGGAGGTCTTCCTGCCCAAAGCCGGCTTTCACCGGCTCAACCAGGAACGGGTCCGTGAGGGACAACCACCATTTGCCAACCCCAGAAACGCCGCCGCCGGCTCGGTGCGCCAGCTCGACCCCGGAATTACCACCAGGCGCCCGCTGGACATCTGCATCTATATGCTCGGTTACGCCGAGGGCAAACCGGTCCCGGACACTCACTGGGACCAGCTCGATTACCTGAAATCGCTGGGTTTCAAGGTGAACCCCAACAACATTCGATTGGACAGCATAAAGCAGGTCGAGGAGTATTACAGACGCTGGGTGGACGACCGGGAAAGCCTGCCCTACGAGGCCGACGGTATTGTCGTCAAGGTAAACGCAATCGAACGTCAGGGTCGCCTGGGCAACATCGGGCACGAGCCGAGATGGGCAATCGCCTACAAGTTCCCCGCCGTCGAAGAAACAACCGTGCTGAAGGAGATAGGCATCAACGTTGGGCGCACCGGTACGCTGAACCCCTACGCCATTCTGGAACCGGTCGCCGTGGGTGGAGTCACCATCAGGCAGGCCGCCCTGCACAACGAAGACGACATCCGCCGCAAGGACATCCGCGAGGGCGACTGGGTCACCGTACGACGTGCCGGAGAAGTCATCCCGGAGGTCGTCGGACCGATACCGGGTAAGCGCACCGGCAAGGAGAAAGAGTTCAGCCTCCTTGAAAAGGTGTTCGACCGTGAGAAGGGGCGCCCGGCCTGTCCCGTCTGTGGCGCCGAGGTCGTCCGGCCCGAGGGTGAGGCGATGTACTACTGCACCAATACCGCCTGCCCGGCCCAGGTGCAGCACGGCATCGAGCTATTCGTCTCGCGGGGCGCAATGGACATCCGCGGCATCGGGGAGAGCCTGAGTGCCACCCTGCTTGCCGAAGGTCTTATCGGGAACGTCGCCGACCTCTACTCCCTCAGGCAGAAACGCGAACAGCTCGTGGGACTGGAGAAGATGGGCGAGAAAAGCGTTGATAACCTTCTGGCTGCCATCGAAGCCAGCAAGGACAGAACCCTGGTAAGGCTTATCGTCGCATTGGGTATCCGTCACGTGGGAAGTGAAACCGCGCAATTACTGGCGAATCAATTCAAAGACCTGGACGACCTCGCCGGTGCGTCCCACGAGAGATTGAAAACAATTCCGGGGATAGGCCCCAAAAGTGCCGATAGCATTATCGCCTTCTTCCAGCAGGCGGAGAACCGGCGGGTCATCGAGAAGTTCAGGGCAGCAGGAGTCAGGCTGGAAGAAAAGGCTGCGGAGTCGGTACCACTTCCCCTGGCCGGCCAGGAGTTTGTCATCACCGGCCGGCTGGAAACCTTCAGCCGGCAGCAGGCAGAGGAACGGGTGAAGGCACTCGGTGGGAGTGTAAAAAGTAACGTTACCCGCAACACCACCTATCTGGTGGTCGGGGAAGACCCCGGCGGCAGCAAGCTGGCACGTGCCCGGGAACTTGGCACGAAAGAGATAACAGAGGAGGAGTTCCTTGTTCTTCTGGAAGAAAAACCTTAGCTACAGACTGATTGTAGGCCT
>DAOUVG010000266.1 GCA_030667735.1 Dehalococcoidales bacterium | reverse complement strand
GTGTTCTTTGTTTATCAGTCCGGCCGCCTCGCTATGGTCGGCATGGGCATGGGTAAGTATTACCAGCCCGACCGCCGCCGCATCCAGCCCATCTCTATGCATTTCCTGGACCAATCGTTCCCAGCCCGGCTGCCGGTACATGGGTGTCGTGATGTGACCGGGGTCGATAAGCACATGTCCGCTGTTCTTCAGGGCGCCGGCAAAGAGGTAGCTGTTGCAGTTATTGTCTTCACCACGCCAGACATAGGCATAGAGGTTGTCTACCAGTTTCACTGTCTTTACTGCCCTCCCCCCGATAGCCTTCCAGTTCTCTGAGCAAATCATAGGCCATCGGCCCGTGTTTCTCAACGCGCGCTTCTTAAACGGGGCCAGTCATGTAAACAGGGCCGGTAAGCACTGCGCTCTCCCGACCCTGCTGTGTGTTGTCTGTGATACGAGACCACACTGATGGCCAAAGTCTCTACGACTCAGGTCGGTGACCTTTACAGGGAGTATATTTCCTCGCCGAAGGTATGTACCCAGTTCTTTTTCAGCACCTCTACCGCCTTCTCGGTCTTGTCTACACCAAGGATAACAACCGGCTGCCCGCTTTCTCCCCGGCCGAGGTACGGATAGAAGTAGAGTACGTTTATGCTGTTGTCCTTGAGGGGCTTCAGTACGGCCTGAAGACCGCCGGGGTGGTCCGGGACCTCCACCGCTATCACATCGGTCTCCCTTATCGAATAGCCGTGACTTCTGAGGACATTGGCTGTCTTTTCCGGGTTATCGGTAACAAACTTTACGGTACTGATGTCCGAAGTATCGGCAACCGAGATAGCCCTGATGTTTATCCCTTCGACGCCCAGGCGCTCACTGACCGACAGGAACATTCCGGGGACATTCTCCAGGCTGACCGAAATCTGTTTTACGTTCATGGCTCGCTCCCAATACAGTATGTCATGCAGTTCCGCTACGCTATGACGTTATCTTCCCTGGACTGCTTTCAACCGGAACCTAGCAGGCTGCTGAAAAATCCTTTCGACCATCCCCCTGACCCCCTTCCTGGCCAGGAAGGGGGAAGAGATTATATCTGGGGGGCACCCCCAGACCCCTGCCAAAGGGGCTTCGCCCCTCTGTACTCCCCTTTTTCACCACCGGGTTAGACCATCTCGTATCCGACGGTCAGGGCTTTTCTATTGATGTCAATCAGTTGCTGCTTGTTTTTCAGGGCAGTCCTCAGCCCCTTGACAATGCTGTCCATAGAGACAAGGTTGCTTTTCTTCGTAAAAGCCCCCAGCATTACCATGTTGGCAGACCTGGCGCTGCCGAGCTCTTCGGCAGCAGCATTGGCAGGGATACTGACCACTTCAATGTCGCCCCGCGAAACCTCAATATCTATCAGAGAGGAATTAAGGAACAGGATTCCGCCTGATTCTACCTGGTTCTGAAACCTGACCAGGGAAGGTTGATTCATGACGACAACGAAATCCGGAGAGGAAGCGATGGGCGATGCAATGTCCTCGTCCGAAATAGCCACGGTGCAATTGGCAGTACCGCCCCGGACCTCGGCACCATATGAGGGCCAATAGGTTACAGCCTTGCCATCAAGCATTGCCGCCTGGGCCAGATTCAGACCCATGGACAGCACACCCTGCCCACCGAAACCGGCAAATATCGTCTTAAGCAGCATCTTTCCCCCCGGCTACGTCCTTGATGACTCCCAGAGGGAACTGACCGGTCATCACTTCATCCACCCATTGCCACGACTCCAGTGAGGTCATTTTCCAGTTAGTGGGGCAGGGAGATAGTATCTCTACCAGGGCAAAACCCAGGCCGTCGAGCTGCGTCTGGAATGCCTTCCGTATGGCCTTCTTCGTCTTCCTGATGTTAGCCGGTGAATTGACGGCAACCCGCTCTACATATGCCGCACCCTTGACCATGGCCACAATCTCACTCATCTTGATAGGATACCCCTCCAGTTGACTGTCGCGTCCGTAAGGGGTTGTGGTCGTAGTCTGGTGCTCGATGGTGGTCGGTGCCATCTGACCGCCCGTCATACCATAGACAGCGTTGTTGACGAAGATGGCGGTTATCTTCTCCCCCCGGTTGGCGGCATGTATCGTTTCCGCGGTGCCGATAGCAGCCAGGTCGCCATCGCCCTGATAGGTAAACACTACCGCTTCGGGATAAGCTCTTTTTAGACCGGTGGCGACAGCAGCACCCCTGCCGTGGGCCGATTCCGCCATGTCCACGTCAAGGTAGTTGTAGGCAAAGACACTGCACCCCGGAGGCGGTATACCGATTGCCCTTTCACCAAGTTTCATCTCGTCGATTACCTCGGCAATCAGGCGGTGAATTATGGAATGACCGCACCCCGGACAGTAGTGGAACACGGCTCTCTTCAGTAATCTGGGCCGGGCGTATACCTTCTTCATCTCCCTACTTCAGCCCCTTCTGATAATAGAGACGCGTGAGCACCCGAGCAACCTCGCTCGGGGTAGGGATAACGCCTCCCGGTCTCCCGTAGAAGGAGACCTCCGCCTCCCCCGCAACGGATAACTGGACGTCTTCCAGCATCTGGCCCATGTTCATTTCAAAGGTCAGGAACTGCTTTATCCGGTTTGTCAGCTCCTTTATCTCCTCAGTGGGGAACGGCCATAGCGTTATCGGCCTGAGCATACCCACTTTCAGACCCATGTCCCGCACGGTCTTGATTGCCCCTCTGGCAATCCGGGCCGCTATCCCGAAGGCAACCACAATCATTTCGGCGTCGTCCACGAGAAAGGTATCAAAACTGGTCTCTTCCTTCTTTATCAGGCCGTATCTCCTGTAAAGACTCCAGTTGATACGCTCCAGGTCCGCCGGATCCGAGGTGAAGGTCTTGATTATCTTGCTCGGCCTCCCCTTTGCCCCCCGCATGGCATCGCTCCTCACGGACAGCTCCTCGGGGACTTCGTACTTGAACTCTATCGGTTCCATCATCTGTCCCAGCATGCCGTCGCCGAGGACGAGCACCGGTATCCGATACTTTTCGGCAAGGTCGAAAGCACGGTGAGTAAGAT
>DAOUVG010000109.1 GCA_030667735.1 Dehalococcoidales bacterium | reverse complement strand
CCCCTCTCAGAAGAGGGGTTTCGCCCCTTCTGAGGGGCGCTCCCTCTGGACTCCATTTTTTCAGCAGCCCGCTAAGTATACCGGGCCTTTCCCTCTGGAATTCTCAGGCCCGGAGTGCTATTCTTCTTCGGCCTCTCCACTGCCCACAATCACCACGGACGGACGGAGTACCCTGTCCTGAAGCATATATCCCTTCTGTAGCTCATGGACCACGGTTCCTTCCTCACCTTTGCTGTGCCCGGCCGCTTGATGGAAATTGGGGTCGAACGCTTCACCCATTGCCTTTATCTGGGTGAGGGCCTGTGCCTCCAGCCCCGCCCGGAGCTTTCGCTCAATGAGCCGGATTCCCTCCACCCAGCCGGAATCGGCCAGCTGGGGCATCACCGAATCAAGCGCCCGTTCCAGGTCGTCCAGAACGGGCAGAAGGCCGAGTATAAGCTGTTCATTGGCGAATTTGGAGAGTTCCCTTTTTTCCTGCTCGCTACGCCGCTTGTAGTTCACGAAATCCGCCTGGGCCCTTTGCCAGTTGGCCAGGTAGGTTTCCGCCTTCTCTTTCTCTTCGGCGAGGGCCTGGTTCAAAGCCGTCACCTCGTCCGCCTCGGGTTCATCCTGGATAACTCGTTCTTCATCGGACATTACAATCCACCACGCTCTTCGGGTTCTCTATCAATGGTCGATTCAGCCACCGGCTACTGGTATTCCGCACTGTGCCGGGTAGCTTCCTCCCTGCCGTATAGTTTGGCCACCATCTGGCTGAGCAGCCAGGATAGATAGTCTATGGCGGCGATGGCGCGGGCGTAGGGCATCCGTGTGGGTCCGACAATCGCCAGTGTGCCGACAGCCTCGTCCAGCAGCCCGTAGCGGCTAACGACAACGCTGTACTCCCGGATGATTTCAGACTCATTCTCCCCGCCGATGACCACTGTGACCCCCTGCCCGGGGAGTATACGAGGCAGGATGCTCTTCATCAGGCTTCTGCGCTCGGTAAGCTCCACCAGGGCCTGGACATGTCTGCTGTCGGCAAACTCCGGTTGCTCAAGCACGAAGTGCAGCCCATCGGAGTAAGGCTCTGCGCTGCCCTCCTCGTCTTCGCCACGCATCATGCTCAGTACGCAATCACTGAACTGCTGCTCGATGGGGGAAAGAGCCTCTTCCCGGTCTGGAATTTGCTCGGCAGCCAGGCCTGAGTAGGCCGTGTTCAGCTTCATAGAGATTACGGCCAACTCCGACTGGGTGACCTCCTGCTCAAAGGTCACCAGTTGCTGTCTGACTTTGGCCCCCTGAAGTACCAGGACCAGCAGTGCGGTTGTCTCCTGGAGACTGACCAGTT
Organism: Dehalococcoidales bacterium; assembly: GCA_030667735.1. GTDB lineage: Bacteria > Chloroflexota > Dehalococcoidia > Dehalococcoidales > Fen-1064 > DUES01. The sequence goes on along the minus strand of DAOUVG010000109.1, from coordinate 4,681 downwards.
CCATGTGCTTGTAGCGGCATTGGCTGGTTTTTAGCGTCGCTACGACTGCCATATTGTGGGCCAGGTGAGCTAGAAGTGTTGCCGTCAGACTCAACCACTCGTCCAGTCTGCTCTCCACCTGATGGAAGAGATGGCTTATCATTCGCTGCTGGGCCGGAGGCAGCTTAATATCTTCCAGAGACTCGACATAGTAACGGTAACCCATATCGGACGGGATGCTTCCGGCCGAAGGGTGCGGGCGGGTGATGTAGCCTCCTTGTTCCAGCCGTGCCATCTCATTACGGATGGTGGCTGAGCTCACTGCCAGGCCATAATCATGCATGATGCTCTGTGACGGCACCGGAATCGCCCTGGCAATGTACTGCCCGACTATTGACTTTAGGATGGTCTCCGTCCTGGGAGATAGCATTTTCGTCTCCGGTTAGCAGTCTAAGGTTGAGAGTGCTAACAACTCTAAATTACCATCTGTACCCCTTACTTGTCAAGGTTTTGTGCTCTTCCAGTACGGCCGATGCTGGTTGCCGCCGGAGGGTGGCTGCTAATTGAACCATATCATTGTCTGTGCTATATTGGGATACATGGACATCAACTGGCTGGGACATTCCTGTTTCCGCATCCGCGGCAGACAGACCACCATCATCACCGACCCGTATTCACCGGACTACGGCTATTCCCTGGGGAAGCCCACGGCACGTATTGTCACTGTCAGTCATCAGCATCCGGGGCATTCCTATACCCAGGGTGTGAGTGGTGAATTCAGACCGGTCAGGGGACCTGGTGAATACGAAATCAGCGGCGTCCTCATCGTCGGTATAGCCACCTTTCATGACAGCGAAAGGGGGGCGACGAAGGGGAAAAACACCGTCTACCTGATGGATGTGGATGAGGTGTCCATCTGCCATATTGGTGACCTGGGGCACGTGCTTACCGCGGACCATTTGGAGCAGATAGAGCACGTGGACGTGCTGCTGGTTCCGGTGGGTGGGGTGTCTACAATCAATGCCGCAACCGCCACCGAGTTAGTGCGACAGCTGGAACCGAAAGTGGTTATACCCATGCACTACCGGACTGAGGCGCTGGACCGTGGACTGGCGCCGGTGGATGAATTCCTCAGGGAAATGGGGTTGAAGGATATCGTTTCCCAGCCAAAGCTGTCCGTTACCAGGGCAAGCCTGCCCCTGAGCACCCAGGTCTATCTTCTGGACTACTGACCTGGCCCCTCTCCCGGCCCGTCTTTAGCTGCCTTCTCTTCGTACACCGGCTTAGAAGCGTCTGGTCTTTACCACCAGGGTCAACAGAACGGCCAGAATCAGCACCATTACCGCCAGCAGCCCAACGATGGCGTAGGTTGCCCACCCGGGGACTACTATCTCAACCGTGGTCTGCAGTGTCGGGGGTAATTGCGGTGCCACGGGTTCCTGTATCGGCGGGTCGGGTGTCAGTGGTTCCGGGCCCGGCTCTACAGTCGGTGGCGACTCAGGCTGCTCTGGTTCTATCGCCGGGGAGGATTCCAACTGCCCGGGGTTGGATGACGGTTGCACCGGCTCCGGTGTCGGGGGTGGTGGTGCCGGTCCGGTGGTGAAGGCACTGACCGCACTCCAGGCACTGTGACTGTCCCGCGAGCAGCCCCTTACCTTCCAGTAGTAGGTGGTATCGTAGTCCAGGGCGACATCGCTCTGCCAGGCCGTGACCGGCAGGGCATCCGCGCCGTCTTTCATGACCACCAGGTCCGTGAAGAGGATGTCCGTTGATACCAGCAGTTCGTAGCCTTCCGCGCCTCCGATAGCGTCCCACTGGAAGACCGGTTTCTGTGGGACTTCGCAGGCACCGGCCTGGGGACTGAGCAGTTCCAGGGTGCTGACAGTACGCCCGAGAATGGTGGTGAACGACAACCTAGCTGACCACGGGCTCAGGACCGGCTTGCTGGCCCTCACCCGCCAGTGGTAGGTGGTGCCTGGTTGTAGAGGCGGCAGCCGGACAGAGGCGGCGCTGGTATTGCCCTCAAAGCCTTCGGGGACGCTGGAGAAGTTGCCGTCGTAGTCAATCTGCCACTGGTACTGTGTCGCCCCTGGCGCTCCCGCCCACACAAGGGTGATATTATCCGTATTTACTCCTGGAGCCTTATCGTCCGGTGAGGCCGGGACTACCGGGATACACATCGTGTCAATATAGGTCATAAGCCTGGTGTTCTGGCTGTCAACCGACCACAGTCGGTTGACGCACGTCCAGAGTCCGTCCAGTTTGACGCCATCATCAAGTCCGCGGGTTACCGTCTCGAAGGTCTGGTTCAGGGGAAACGTAGGGTTGAGTGAGCGTTTCATGCCCCCCTTGTTCTCAGTCGTGTCCACCGGTTGTGAATCAATGGCATAGAGCGTGTCAGTGGTATAGAGCGAATGGACGGATGTTATGGCTACCTGCCCGATAATGGTACCGTCCGGCAGGGTGCTGTTTATGGCCTGCCAGGAGTCGTCCCTGCCGACGACAAAGCGGAAGATGCGCTCATCGTCCCCGGCACTGACCACAGCCCTGCTGGTGGCATAGATGGCCCCGTTGCTATTGAATGTGGGGTCAAAGGTAAGGCTGACTTCGCCAGTGCCGGTGACCAACGGTAACTGCTGGCCCAGCGGGATGAAACTGGCCCCGCCGTCGCGTGACCAGTATACTTGTCCGGTGGCATTGCCTGCCAATATCGTCAGGTCATACTCGTAGCCCGGTGAAACAGACAGTGAGGTGAGTGGCTGGCTTCCCGCGGCGGCTCCTGCGGGAGGCAGGAAGCTGGCCCCGTCGAAGCGGTAGACCCGCCCTTCACTGCCGTCGTATCCGGCAATGAAGAGAGCGTTGCCCACGGTAGCCCGGGCATCGATGGTTAGAGGGGCAGAAAACGGCCCCAATTTTGTGCCATTATCCATTGATTTCCAGACGGTGGGGTTGCCGTTACCCGTACCGGTAAGGAATACCACCTGATTGCCGCTGTTGTATTCGCCGGAGACCACCACTTTGCTGATTACATCGACCCCAGGATCGCTGCTGCTGAGCAGCCTTTCCCAGGAGGCACCGTCGGTCACGCTTCGCCACAGGCTCTGTACGGTATGCTGGGCGTCATGGGTCACCATGAACAGGGTGTTGTCCTGCCAGTGGAGGGGAGATACCGCCACATCGATGATGGTGCTTATTGCCGTATCAATCAGGCTGATCTGCTGCCACGTAATGCCTCCGTCCCTGGTGCGGGAAAGGGCACTCTCCGTACCACTGGTGACGGCGAAGGCTTCTCCACTGGTGCCGAAGCCGGGAAGGAGGAGGATATGGGTGGCGGACTGTCCGGTGGGGCTTCCGGCACCGGTTGCCCAGTTCAGGCCGCCATCGGTGCTGATGTAGACCTCCGCACTCCCGGCAGCACCGGCGAGCAGGCTGGCACCGGCGGTATTACCGGCAATTTCAAGACCGGTAACATCCACACCGGCCAGACCGGAGGCAGAGCCAATATCCAGGTCAGTGGTTGTCAGGCTGCCGGCAGCCAGGCTTACCCGGTAAACATCGCCGCCGTCACTGTTGGTGTCTATCCCGATGAATAGGGACCCGCCTTCGGCAAGCGCTTGATAGTCATCGGGGAAGGCAATTGCTGCTGACGCCGGCACCACACCCGGAACTGTCGCGCCGCTTATCGTTGCGCCCCAGTTATCGTCGGCAATCCTGGCAAGAACGAAGCTGTCCGCCTCGTCACTGGCCAGGGCAAGGAGCTGGCCGTCATCAGTGAAGCGGGGAGAGAAGGCGACGCAGTAGACATCATAGTTGCCGATACCGGTGTCCACCCAGCCAGCCGGCAGGTTGTTTTCGTCCAGGATGAAGACACTGCCGTATTCCGTGGCATCGGTGTCTCTGGTGCCGGCGGCTACCAGATTGGCGGTGCCTGGCCCGGTGATGTCGATAGAGGCAATTTCCAGGTTGTTGCCGCCGCTGCCGCCCGGGTTTGCCGGTAACGGGACAAAGCTGACGCCGGCGTCGGTGGACTTGTATATGATTGAGCTGGTGGCGTAGTAGAGGGTGCCGGCATCGCCCGGGACGGTGACGATATCGATTATGGCATCCTGCACACCGCCGGTCTGTGACCAGTGAATTCCGCCATCGCCGGATTTGAATAGACGCTGGGTTGTTCCTGTGGGAGTGGCATAGCAGTAGAGGGTGCCGTCGGCGGCCCTGGCCAGGTGCCGGATGTCCGCGCCACTGGCGAGTACCCAGCCGCCCGATTCCCCTTCGGCGGGAATCCCTGTCTGGCACCACCGGACCTCTTCTATGACAGCCGCCCAACCGGTAGAGGGAACGAAGAACAGTAGTCCCGGCAGCAGGAATATTGCCAGGACTGTGAGGAGTACACTGGTCTTAATGCGGCGACTGTGTGTGTCCGCCATCGGCTGCATTTTACATTCGTGGCGGGATGAAGTCAAGGAAGGGGGGAGGGGGTGGTGGGAGCTACAGGCGAAACGACAGAAAAGTGCCAGAAATAAAATATACGGGAAACAATTCGAGGCTAGTCAGGCGTGATTTGTTTTTCGAGTTATGGTAAGTAGACTCAAGGGGGGCACCCCCTTAGACCCCCGTTCCAAAGGGGTCCCGTCCCTTCTGAGGGATGCCCCCTCCTGGACACCCCAAAACGGTGTGGGGGTTAGTCTTGTAGGCGGGCGTT
>DAOUVG010000132.1 GCA_030667735.1 Dehalococcoidales bacterium | reverse complement strand
TGGGACGTGCCGGTTTCCGCACCGAGGGAGTCGTAAGTGGCAGCGAGGCAATAGAGAGGGTGGCGAAAGACCCGCCGGCACTGCTGCTGCTCGACTACCGGTTGCCGGATATGACCGGTGAGCAGGTCATCAAGTCCCTTACCAGGCTACGGTGCAGGGTACCGTTCATTATCACCACCGGGCAGGGTGATGAACAGATAGCCGTTGCAATGATGAAGCTCGGCGCGAGAGACTACCTGACCAAGGATAACACGTTTCTTGAACGCCTCCCGCGGGAAGTACGGCTGGTAATTGAACAGCTTGCTACCGAGAAAAAACTGGCGGAAGCGGAGGAATCTCTACGCGAGAGTGAGACGAAATATCGACAACTGTTTGAATTCAGCTCGGATGCCTTGATTCTCATTGATGTCAGGACAGGCAGAATACTTGACCTGAACAGCGCCGCGCTGAATATGTATGGGTACAGCCGTGATAAAGCACTGTGGATGAGGGAGACGGATTTCTCAGCAGAACCTCACCGGCCCGGCCCGTCAGCACTTGGCCGGGAGCAGTCCATGAGTGTGCATATGCACAGGAAGAAGGACGGAACCGTCTTTCCTGTGGAGATAACCTCCGGATACTTCGTGTGGGACGGGAGCGAAGTCTGTATAGCGGCAGTCCGTGACATCACCGAACGCAAGCACTCCGAGGAATCATTACGAGAAGCATGGGAGCGATACCGTGCTATCTTTGAGCAGGCCGCGGAATCAATCGTACTGGTAGATGCAGAGACAGGGGTACTGGTGGAGTTCAACCAGAGGGCACATAGAAATCTTGGCTACCCTCGTGAGGAATTCAGTAAACTTAAGATTCAGGACTTCGAGGTCTTCGAATCTCCCGGGGAAGTCGCTGAACATATCAGGAGAATAGCTGAAGAGGGATCTGATTCCTTTGAAACGAAACACAGGACCAAAGACGGCGATACCCGAGATGTGCACGTGAGTGCCAGGGCAATTTCCGTGGGTGGAAGGCAATTCATCCTGAGCATCTGGCGTGACATTACGGAAGCAAAACAGTTCGAGGAGGAACTCTGGCGCTCCCATGAGGAGATGCGGAACCTCTCTGCTCATGCTCGCTCCGCAAGAGAAGAGGAGAGAACAAGTATTGCCCGCGAAATTCATGATGAACTGGGACAGGCGCTGACAGCTCTGAAAATGGACCTGGCCTGGTTGGCTGGTGAGTTCCCCGAGGGACAGGAGCAACTCCTGGAGAGAATGAGGGCGATGAACAAGCTTATCGATGGAAGCATCCAGACTGTTAAGAAGCTCTCCACCAGGTTAAGGCCGGGTGTCCTTGATGACCTTGGTATTGCCGCCGCGCTGGAGTGGCAGGCCGAGGAGTTCCAGAAAAGGACCGGCATAAGGTGCAGTCTGCGCGTGGAACCCGAGGACGTTGCCGTTGACCGCGAAGTCGCTACTGCCGTTTTCCGTGTCTTCCAGGAGGCACTGACTAATATTGCCCGTCATGCCAGTGCTTCCAGGGTCAGCACGACCTTCAAGCGAGAAAGTGATGGACTGGTATTGCGGGTCAGGGACAATGGCGGGGGAATAGACATGGAGCAAATTGAGTCCTCCTCTGCATATGGGCTGATAGGGATGCGGGAACGTGCCTATTTTATCGGTGGCGAACTCAAAATCAAGCGGGTGCGAAACGGAGGCACGGAAGTACTGCTTAGAGCACCTCTGCATGGAGGAGGAGAGCCAGGTGACTAAAATACTCATTGCCGATGACCACGGAGTGGTACGTGAAGGGCTGAAGCGCATAATATCCAAATCTCCGGACTTGGTTGTGGCTGGCGAGGCAGAAACAGGGGAAGAAACACTGGAAAAAGCCCTGGCGCTGGGATGCGATATGGTTCTGCTGGATATCACCATGCCCGGCAGGAATGGCTTTGACGTGATGATAGAACTGAGAGCCCGGAAGCCGGAACTGCGTATCCTGATGCTAAGCATGCACCCGGAAGAACAGTATGCCGTTCGGGCGCTGCGGGCCGGTGCTTCCGGCTACCTTAACAAGGATAGGGCTCCCCAGGAACTGATGGCTGCTATACAGAAGGTAGCCCTGGGCGGCCGGTACATCAGCTCTTCCCTTGCCGAGACGATTATCTTGAATCTGGACAGTAACACCGAAGGGAGCCCTCACGAGTCTCTGTCTGACCGCGAGTACCAGGTACTCTGTATGATAGGTTCAGGTAAGGCCGTGAAGCAGATTGCCGACGAACTGATGCTGGGTACAAAGACTATCAGCACCTATCGTCAAAGGATTCTCGAGAAGATGAAGATGTCAGGCAATGCCGAATTGATACGCTACGCGATACTGAATCAGCTGGTGGACTGATATCGCACTTGACCTGAAACCCGTGTTATACAGGTCAAGCCAGTTCACCTTCTGCCTGAGCGGATGGAAGTCAGGTTTGTCACGTATATTGCCTTTGGTGCCTTGAGGGGCAACTGCCGACATGACAATCATCCCGCAACTGACATAGAAATGGTACTTTGGCGGATACCCGTTACTCCATCCTTACTGTATGCTCCTTATTGCTGCCATTCGCACATGGTGGCTTTGGTAAAGCCCGTATTACCCGGGAACTAATTAGGCTGAGAGGTGTAGTGCCAGCAGGTCCGGAAGACGCCGGAACGGAGGAATGGTGCTTACTGTATGGATAGTATGGGCCTGAATGGATACCAGGAAAGAGCATGAGTGTCGATAGCTGCTCCATACGCCTGGTGAAACGGGTATCCGTTGCCGGATTAGATACAATATGGTCTGAAGAAGATGTGACTTGAAAAGTATACACAAGGATAGACCTGCCGTGAAAGACCCACATTCTACTGCTGGGAGTAGAATAGAGGTAGCGGTTAAGAAAGTGGTGCAGGGTATCGCTGTGCCTGTATCCTACCATCTCAGAGGGGCAACTACGGTTTGGGAAGACACTGATATTAACAGAGAGCGTGTGAGTTCACACGGCACTATCCTGATTGTTGAAGATGACAAAGTCCTGCTGCGGCTGCTCTGCAAGAAGCTTGAGTATTTCGGCTTTAATGTAGAAGGTGTTTCTTCCGGTACCGAAGCGCTTCACCGGATAGTCCGGAGACCGCCGGAACTGATGCTGCTGGACTACTATCTGCCTGACATGAATGGCGAACAACTCATCAGGACGCTTTACGAGGAGAAGCGGAGCGTACCATTTATAGTCATCACCGGGCAGGGGGACGAAAGGGTAGCCGTTTCCATGATGAAACTTGGTGCCCGGGACTACCTGATAAAGAACGTAGCCTTCCTTGACCAGTTGCCGCGCGCTGTGATGCTGATCGCCGACCAACTGGTGACGGAAAAGAAGCTGGCGGATTTGGAGAGAGCCTTGCGAGAGAGCGAAGCCGCTAAGTACGCTATGCTGGACGCCCTTCCGGACATGGTCTTTCACATCAGGAAGGATGGAACCTATGTTGGTTTTACGCCTGGAGCAGACGAGAAGCTTTCACTACATATGGACATGTTCCTCGGAAAGAAAATCGCCGAGGTTATGCCACCGGATGTGGCCGATGACCACATGTTCCGCATCAGGCAAGCGCTTCTGACCGGAGAGACACAGGTAGCTCAGTACCGGATGGCATTGAATGGTTCGGTGCGGGATTATAAAGCTCGCTTTGCCGTTAGCGGACCGGAAGAGGTGCTTGCCATCGTCCGGGATATCACGGGAAACAAAGAGGCTGCGGATATGCAGCGAGAAATGCACGAATATGCGGAGCTGGATGAGTTGAAGACCAGCATCCTTTCTACAGTATCCCATGAGTTGCGCACGCCTCTGGCAATCATAAAAGGGTACTCCACCATGCTGGTCGACTATAGTGACAAATTAGGCCAGGAGGAGAAGCGTAGCTACCTGGGTACAATTGACCGGGCTACGGACCGACTTACCGACCTTGTTGAACACCTTCTCGATATGTCACGTCTGGATGCAGGACTACTCAGATTGGATAAGAGACCAACGAATATCAAACCACTTCTTGAGATGGCTATCGACGAGGCTACCGTACGGGGATCCAACCACCAGTTGGTGCTCATGAAACCAGTACCGGATATGGAGCTGCATATCGATGGCCATAGAATCCGTCAGGTGGTTGACAACCTGATTGATAACGCAACGAAGTACTCTCATCAGGGTAGTGCGGTGATAGTGTCTGCCGAGAGACGGCAAAAGGACGTCATGATATCTGTTGCTGACCATGGAATGGGAATCCCGAGCGTTAACTTGTCAAAGGTATTTGACAGAATGTACCGTATTGAGCAGAAGATGGCCGAGGACCCGTCCGGTCTGGGCCTTGGGCTGGCTCTCTGCAAGGCCCTGGTTGAAGCCCACGGCGGTCAGATATGGGCGGAGAGCACTGTTGGCCGGGGAAGTACATTTTATTTCACAATCCCCGTGGAAACGGATTCGGCGGAATCAGATTAGGGGGACAATGAAGGCAAAGGAAGTGCTGACTGTCCTCGTCATTGAGGATGACCCTGATATCAGGGAGTTCGTTTCCAAGGTGCTTGAGATTGATGGCTACAGAGTACTGCAAGCCGAAGATGTAGCCACCGGACTCAAGCTGGCTAGAATATACCGGGTCTGTTTGATAATGTTGGACCTGAGGTTGCCCAAGCTGGATGGTTGGCACTTCCTCGAATGGAGAGGTAAAGAGCCGCTGCTAATGACGATTCCGACTGTTGTTTTTACTGCTTCGGCAGGTGTGACCCAGCGGGAGAAAGCCCTGCGTATGGGAGCCACGGAATACTTGGTCAAGCCCCTGAGTGCCGACCATCTGAAGTCGAGTATTGACCGGATTATGCAGGGAAGGAGGTGCGGAAATCATGAGCGGTAAAGGGACTTCGATACTGGCAGTCGATGATGATGTGCGTATGCTGCGCATGGTACATCGTATACTTGAGCTGGAGGGGTACCGTGTGGTCAATGCCAGTAATGGTGGAAGTGTCCTGGACATCTTTGAGGAGGAAAATCCGGACCTGATATTGCTGGATGTCATGTTACCCGATATAGACGGCTACACGCTCTGCCGCCGTATCAGGGAGTTCTCGCAAACGCCAGTGGTCATGGTTACTG
>DAOUVG010000315.1 GCA_030667735.1 Dehalococcoidales bacterium | reverse complement strand
CTGGTGATGGCGGATATTGCCCGCCTGCCATTCGCTGCGGAGACCTTTGACTGGGCGCTCTCGGTAGCTGCCTACCATCACCTGAAACGGGATGGGACAGCGATAGCCCTTGGTGAACTCCACCGGGTCCTCAGGCCGGGCGGCGAGGCATTTATCACTGTCTGGAACCGGTGGCAGCCCAGATTCCGGCTGAGGGGGAGGGAGGCGGCTGTTCCATGGCGAACCGGCAACGAGGTCCTGTACCGCTACTACTACCTGTTCACCTATCCGGAGTTGGAGGGGCTGGTGAAGAGGGCTGGTTTTCGGATATTGAAGTCCTTCCCGGAAAGCTCCTACCGTTTTCCGCTGAAGTTTTTCTCCCGAAACATCTGCCTGCTGGTGAGGAAGGAGTGACCCCTCGCCTCCTGCCTGTTCCCGGGCTGTCCCCGGAACGGCTATTGACAAATCACGCCATCAGTAATAGCATTCCTTAGAAGAGGCACAAGAACCACGGTATCATACCGGGGAGATGATATGGCTATGATGATGAAAATTGCCTGTCCGGAATGCGGCATAGAAGGCAGCTTCTCTCTGACCAACGCGAGCTACGAAGGGCCGTACCGGTGCTGGAAATGCCGCGCGCTTTTCACCGTCAAGATTGCGGGTAGCACACTGGAGTCCTGTGAGCCCCTGAGCCAGGAGGAGTTCGACCGGCAGCAGGAGGCCCAGTCCATGAGAGACAGGTTCAAGCGGTAGGGGCATCCTGCCTGCAGGGTAGTGAAGTTCTCTTCTTGCGGGGGGAAGCAGCATTGGCTGTACTGGACACCGCACAACACCGTGTTGACAAAACCCCGCCGCCAGAGCTACGATGTGCCTGCTCGTAGAATCCGCCCGGGAGGCTATCATGCCGGTTGTTATCGTTGAGATGTGGGAAGGCCGCACTATCGACCAGAAGAAGAAACTGGTCGAGGGGATAACCGAGTCCTTCGTCCAGATAGGTGTACCGAGGGAAGCGGTGCAGGTCATTGTGAAAGACAATCCCAGGCACAACTGGTCGATTGCGGGTAAGCTGGCTTCAGAACCGGCACCGAAAACATAGTATCAGGTGTGCCCGGACAATCCTGCCCGGGTTGTATTTATAGACAGACGACAGGTAATGTGGTTTAATCTACGTGTGGTTAAGACCACCTGACGTACTGAGATAAGGAGGCGGTGATGGACTTCGGGGCTGTGGGTGTCGTTGTTACGATAATTGTAATAGTGGTGCTGTTTTCCTTCCTTCGGGGACGTGGTGGTGTCGCGAATCGTCCGGAAGTCGTTCAGTTCCTGCTCTATGACGTGAAGCTGAACCAGGTACTAGTGGATACTTTCCATCAGCGAGAGAAGCCCAGGAGACTGGAGAAGACGAACTGGGAAATCAACAAGTCAAAGATTAGTTTTCTCGGTGAGTCATTGAAAGATACCCTGAAGCAGACCTTCGATATGGTCGAAGAAGTCAACCAGGACTTAAAGATGACCAAGAAAAACAAGTCGCTCAGCTACCAGGATATCAATGTTTCCAGGTTGAAGGAACCGTTGACCAGGTGCCGTGAGGGACTTGAGGAGTGGCTGATGGACACCATTGGCACGACCGAGGTCTCCCCGAGGTATCCATCCATCAGCGGTTTTCTGTTTGGCGAACGCTGATATCCTGTTGTAACGTCGTTCGGGACACGCCACAGATGGCGTGCCATTCTTCCCGGTCTATGCATTAGCGCGCCAGTTGATAGCGGTCCGTCCCCCATTTCGCCTGGTAGGTCTTCTTCAGTTCCCGGACATTCGCCCGGAATGCCGCCGAACTGATACTATCGGTTGTCATCACGAAGGCGTCTTCCCGGTTATCGGTGTAGTAGCCTTTCCGCAGACCCACCTGGTTGAAGCCGTACCTGGTATAGAGGCCCTGAGCCACGGTATTGGAAACGCGGACTTCCAGGGTAACCATACGGGCCTTCTTTCCGGCAGCCAGGTCGATAACGGACTGCAGCATCAGTTCTCCGATGCCCTGTCGACGGTATGTTTCCCGGGTCGCGATACTGGTTATGTGAGCCTCGTCAACCAGGACCCAGAAACCGGCAAAGCCGGTAATTGCCTCGTCGCTCCGCGCTGAAGGCTCTTTGTCCGGCAGCCTGTTGTTACCGAAGAGCTTTCGTACGCGGGATATCAGGCCGGCAAAGCCTTTCTCCGGTGGGTCCGGCTCCCGGATTACGTCAACCATCTCCGGAATGTTTCCGTCCTCGGTCCTGCAGGCCACTATGTAGCAGGCCAGGCAGTTGTCGAGTTCCCGCTCGAAATTGGGTGGCGGCCATTCCGTGGGGAAGGCCTCACGGTCAATTTCAAGCACCCGGTCGATATCTTCACGACGCATCCGGCGAACGTAGTCAGGCACAGGTTCATTCTCCGGCAAGGACTCATATTTATGGATAATTGTAGCACATTTGTCCCGTACCGGTACGGTCAGGCAGCGTGGTGAAGGGGTGACGCTGATGCCCCGCG
>DAOUVG010000307.1 GCA_030667735.1 Dehalococcoidales bacterium | reverse complement strand
GCTCACATGCACCTCTTCAGCGAGGTGGTCTGGCAGCTTCGTGAGAGCGGCGGCGGTGACATACCCATCGTTGGTGGGGGAATCATCCCCGCGGAAGACATCCCCAGGCTCAGGGAAGCGGGCATAAGCAAGGTCTTCCTGCCGGGGGAGACTATTCTGGAGATAGTGAAGTGGGTCAAAGAAAACATCAGGCCGGCAGCATGACCGGGGAGCATTCCGTGAACGAGAAGCAGCAGCCTGACCTGTCAGGAGAGACATCCGGTCTTGGACTGGTGACAGTCTTCACCGGCAACGGCAAGGGGAAGACCTCGGCGGCACTCGGGGTAGCTCTTCGGGCCGCGGGGCACGGGCTGCGGGTACATATCATCTACTTCATGAAGGGGGATTTTCCCTACGGCGAGCGGAAAGCGCTCTCGTACCTGGACAATGTCGATATCAGTCACTTCGGGCAGGAGACCTTTGTCGACCACGCCAATGTCAGGCCGGAGGAGATTGCCGAAGCAAAGAAAGGTCTGGAGAAGGCCCGCGAAGTGCTCCGGAGCGGTAACTGCGATGTAGTGGTACTCGACGAGATAAATGTCGCCGTTGCCTGGAAGCTCCTTGACCTCGAAAGCGTGCTGGAACTGCTCAAGAACAGGCCGCCGGACGTTGAGCTTCTACTCACCGGTAGGTATGCCGTTACCGAACTGATGGAAGCTGCCGACCTCGTCACCGAGATGGTGAACGTCAAGCACCCCTACGACAGGGGGATACTATCCCGGAAGGGTATTGACTACTGAGGGTACTTTGCTAGCTGCCTTCGGGCACGGCTTCGCGTACTGCCAGCATCAGCCGTCGCAGCTTCTCCGGGTCTTTCCGTCCTGGCTCACTCTCGACACCACTGGCAAGGTCTATTCCGAAGGGGTGGGTGGTCTCGATTGCCTCGCGGACGTTGTCCGGGTTGATGCCGCCGGCAAGGAAGGTCGGTACGGGGATGGCCTCGACCAGCCTGCTGGCAGCCGTCCAGTTATTCACCCGGCCTGTGCCGCCCCAGCGCGCACCCTCTTCGGCGGCACTGACTACGGTATCGAGTAGAGCGGCATGAATCCCGGCGTCGACCAGTGAGTTCACCATGTCGAGGAGCGTGGAGATATCCGCCTCTCCTTCATTGACCGGTGGCAGGTGGACGGACTTCCATATCTGGCAGGGTATGGTCTGAGTCAGAGCCTTGACCAGTGCCGGTGTCTCCTGCCCGAGAAGCTGGACGGCATGCGGTTTTAAGACCGCTACCGCTTCCCGTATCTGTTCCACGTCGCGGTTGAAAAACAGGTTCACAACCGGTAGAGATGACTGCTCGCAAATGGGGCGTGCCTGCTCTATGGTGAGTTGACGTGGCGAGACATCAATCCCGACGATTACGCCGATATAGTCGGCACCTGCCTCCGCCACCAGGCGGGCGTCCTCAACCGTGGTGATACCGCATACCTTTACCTTGATAGTCCTTTTCTCCTTCTCACTCAGGTCCTGTGACCGGATTTAACGATATGTACCAGGTGTTCAGGGCAGCAAGCTCGTGGCGTCGTTATCAACGATGGTGGTGAAGTGCCGTGTCGTCAGCATGCTTGCCAACTGCTTGCCCCTGGCATCGCCTGTGTCCAGACTGGCATATGCTAGGACAGGGATGTAGGCGAAGACGAGGGTGCCCTTGAGATAGTCTTCCCAGCATTCGTTATGGGAGTAGCCGGATATCCCTTTCTCCATCAGACGGTTGTGGTATAAACTGACTATTTCTTCCTCTATCTCCCGCCTCAGCTCTATCGGCAGGCTCCCTCCGAGGAGGTACGACAGGTCGATCACACCCCGGTTGATGTTTGACGCCTGCCAGTCAAACACGATAACCGGTTTCTCCCTGTTATCGGAATCAAAGAAGAGGTTGTCCACGCGAAAATCGAAGTGGGAAATGGTCAGGTGGTCTTCCGCAGCGGTATCAATGAGCGACGAGTACTGCTCGTAGAGTTTCTGGCCTGCTTCCCGTCCCCCCTCGGGCAGGGCTGCCACGAAGTCCTCTATCTGCATCGAGGCTTCCCAGCAACCCCGGTAGGTATCTATCAGGGCCAGTGCGGAATCTCCCTTATTGGTCGGCAGCCAGGGAAATGAGTACAGGTCTTCGGCATCCCACCAGCGGACGTGGAAGTCCGCCAGCATCAATGCCACCTGCTTCGTCTTCTCGTAGTCCAGGCCCTTGAGCTGGTCAACCTGAGCGTAGTGTGAGCAGTCTTCCAGCAGGAGGATGTACCTCTGCTGCTCCGAATCCACGTCCCAGTAGATAAGACCGGGTGTCCGTATCGGGCTCGTCGGGGCCACCTCCGTGTAGAACCTTATCTCCCGCTCGTAGATATTGAACAGCATGGCGATGGCGTGTGCCGACTCGAAGGATGTGGGCAGCTTGGCGATAATCGTTCTCGGCAGAAGGGGCGATTCGCGGTCGTAATTCAGGGTGAGCCGTGCCATATCGCTGACAAACCCTTCGCCCACGCCCCACTGTTCGTATCCGATTGATTCGATGTTGACGTCCCTCAGGAATCCCGACCCGTGGAGAGCTTCATTGAGCCAAT
>DAOUVG010000012.1 GCA_030667735.1 Dehalococcoidales bacterium | reverse complement strand
TTACCTCCCTTAATTGTTAAGAGGATATACAGTCTGCTTTCAAAAAGCACTTGACCGTTTTGACGATTTTACTGACCATCTGACCATACTGAGCAACCATTTGACCGTATGTTGATCGGGGCATTATGATCGGTGGAATGCTCTCTGGAACCGGTCCCTACGACACGATCTTTGCGCTCCGTCGCCAGGGGCTGCTAGAATGGCTCTTCAAGGCGGGTTGTGCCCATCGGTGGACTGGCGTGGCCGTTCTGAAGTGCCGCTGCGGCGACCGAGAGGGAAAGTTTGCACGAAAGTTTTACCTTTCGAACCTCTCGGCCAAAGGAGAGTGGGAATCGGTTATGTAAGAGGGGCTTCGCCCCTTCTCAGGGCTTCAGCACGTCCGCCAGCCTCTCGTGGAGCTTCACCATGGCGAGGGTGTCCTGTTTGCAGTATTTAAGCAGGTTCTGCTTGACCGCATCAACCTCATCCGGCTTCCAGTGGGTGCCCATAACAAGGTAAGCAAAAGCTGCCGATGCGGAATCACCCTCACCGATTTCCATGCCCTTATACGACATTCCCGAAACAAGCGCCGGCAAGGTGGCCTTTATCGAGGTACTGCCGTGAAAGTCGGGGTGATAGTAGTTCCGCCTGATAATGGCCTCCAGGTCCACGATGCGCTCTCCCAGGGCACCCAGTGCATCCGACAGGTCAGGGAATAGCTGTGCCAGGCCGTTAATGACGGCTTTCTCAAAGCTGGAATAGGCGATGATGCTGCCCTGCTTCCCCAGGTCTCGGAGCAGACATTCAGCAAGCTCCCGGCGGCAGTCCACGGTAGGCTCCGCCAGGTACTCACAGTGCTCGATAACCCTGTCGACATCAGAACACACGTGCACGGAGTATTGAGTCGGCAGCTGAGTATACGGAGCAATATCGGGATACAGCGGTATCGCCGTCATCATCGTTTCAAAGTCCAGGTAGTACGCCGGCCACTCGATGGTCTCCAACTCCGTTCTTAACTCTTCACCAACGTACGACTCACCATGCTGAACGCAGTCCTTTACGCGGGTCTGGTTCTCCGTCAGGTCAAACCCGTCGGGAATATCCTCGATACGTACAATGCCCTGCTCCACCAGTTCGTCAAACCTGGTCTGACTCAACCTCGGAAGGTCGAAGATATGGTTCTTTATGCCTTTACCCACACAGCTCCGGAAGAGGTCACAGTGGCGACATCCCATGATGAGTTGCGGTTCCGGTTTCTCCTCTGCCCTGGTTTTCTCCTCGATTTCCCGTCGGATGGTTTCAAGCTCCTCGACGCGTGCCAGGACTTCGTCAGTATGGTCGATTCGCGCGAAGAGCGCATCGTCCGGCATCCCCATGCGGAAATCGCGGGACACCAGAAATAAGGAAACCCCGCATATTTTCATCCCACAGGAATCCGCCACCATGTAGGTATGGGCCATGTCGTCAATATATTCCATCCTGTCATTTGTGCCGGACTTCACCTCGATAAGGTGCCAGCCTTCAGTTTTCTGTTCCAGTACATCTGCCCTGGTGACAAAGCCGTCCGCCAGGAAGGTGCTCTCAAAAATGGCCGGGACCGACGAGTGGAGAGCATCGTCAGTCTTCCTGGCAGCAGAAGGCAGGTTCACGTCCGCCACCATCAGGCCGTCCGGATAGAGCATCCTGGCCCTCCGGCCTATCTCCCGGCCCTGTTCAAACCGAAACCTGTCTCCCAGCGTCAGACGCGGCTTCGGCGCTTGTCCGGTACGCAGCATCCATCCCAGCACGGGACAGGTCAGCGCATTCAGGAATACATTCTTTGATACGTTTCTCATGGTCTCAGTGCATCCACCATCCGACGCGGCGTTCTGAAAACGCTAGCTTACAATTATATCCTCCAGGCGTCGCTTTGGTACATGGTGTACCTGGTACTCATCGCGCCAGTAGCGAACATCGCCGCCCGGCTCCAGGGTCTCCAGCACCACTTTCTCCTTTGGCTTGCCCAGGGCCAGCACGAGGAGAATCTCATACTGCTCCGGGATATCCAGAATATTACGCAGTTCGTCACGTTTTACCGAAGCCAGCATACACCCGCCCAGACCTTTGTCCACGGCACCGAGGAGAATGCTCTGCGCGGCTATACCGTGGTCGACACCGGAGTTCTTACTTATCTCCGTGTCTCCCAGGATGATGATGTAGCCTGAAGGTCGCTCTCCCTCCTGCGGGCCGGGCCAGTCCGGAAGTGCCGCCGCCCATGCCAGAGTGGAGAACACTTGGGCATTTCTCTCCGGAGTGCAGGAAAGGACGTATTTCAGGGGCTGCCGGTTGGCTCCTGATGCAGAGCATCTCGCCAGGTCAACCAGCCCCTTCAGTGTCTCCTGCTCAATGGGAACATCCTGATGGAAACGCCTGTAACTCCGGTTCTTCATTACCAGGTCTCTTATCATATCAAGCTCCTCTATATCAGTGGTCCTTTATTCTCTACCTCACCCCCTGTATCCCCCTCTCCTTCAAAGGAGAGGGGGAAGTTATGGGAGAGGGGCTTTGCCCCTCTAAGACTCTCTTTTTTTGTCTGCTGTTCCTAGAGTTATTCCTGAGCGATAGACTTAGAAAATCTTTTGACCAAGTAATTTTCGTCTCCCCTATCCCTCACTTGTGCCTCTTCACCTCAAAACGGTACAGTTTGACCGTTTCTTCGGGCGCTATTCCGGCCTTCAGACGGCAAATCTCAATCTGCCTCTCCACGCTATCCACACCTTCAAGGTCGGGTAGCAGCAGGCCCCGTTGCCAACCGGCCTCAACAATGACCCCGTAACGTTTCGGGTCAAGCTGGTCGACCCTGTCAATACGTTCCGGTGTCGTCAGAACATCAACGCTGTACTCAAGGCTATCGAGTTCATCTGCACTGACCGGAAGGAAGCGCGGGTCCCTGGTGGCGGAACTGATGGCGTTGGTGACAATCTCTTCGGCGATATTGCTCTCCGTCGGTTCAAATGTCCCGATACACCCGCGTAGTTCGTGATGCATGTGAAGGGACACAAAGACCCCGGCCTTCTGCTCCATATCCTGTGTCAGGTTCTCCGGCCGGAGCCTCTTTCCTTCACGGACATACGTCTCGACGGTCTGTTTGGCCAGTCGCACCAGTGGCGACATTCTGCCGGCCCTGATAATTATCCCGGCGTATCCAACGACGGCTGAGTAGTCCCCGGTGGTGTCGCCGCTGGTCTGGTATCTGACCAGTTCCGTGTCTCCGGCACCCAGTTCTTTAGCAGCGGCAATCATGGTGGCCGCCGGTGCGTAAGCGCACATCGATATGTTCAGTTCCCGCACCCGTTTCAGCAGCTTCTCTTCGTCAAGCTCCAGTATCGCCGCTATTCCCTCCCTGTCCTTCTGCTCTGCCGCTTGCTGCGGTTCGTAGTGGGTCATGTCGCCGGAGGCTATGAGGACCACGTCCCTTTCCAGTTCTTTGACTGCCCCAGCCAGGGCCTGCCCGATTTCCCGGTACGTGTCAACATCAGCAGAGGCAAGGATGATAGGCACAATCCTGACATCCGGTTTGAAATATTGCAGGAAAGGCAACTGTACCTCAACAGCATGCTCCTGTATGTGGGCCAGATAGTCCTCCTTCAGAATACCGGACATCTCCAGAATCTTCTTACCCAGTTCGGCATCAAGCTCGACATCACCCAGTGGAGTTCTCCATGTCCCCTCCGTCATGATGCTGAAAGGCTCCCCCATCCCGGTGTGACTCGGTCCCATGATAATGAAGGTGTCCTTGAACCTGACCCGCGCTATAGTTGCCCCGGCTACCGGTCCGGAGTACTCGTAGCCGGCATGAGGCATCACCACACCGATAACGTCTTCTTTTTCCGCCCTCTCGTCTACCATACTGCCGATAATCTCCCGCAGCCGGTCAGGACTGCCGGGATAAAACCGTCCCGCGACCACCGGTTCCCTAATCATTATGTCCACCTCCACCGGACATCCTGAAGCCAAGCTCCGCCCCGCAATACCCACACTTCGAGCCGTTCAAGGCTACCACATTGGTCTGGTAACCGGACCTGGCCACAACCAGCTTTCCGCAGGAGTAGCATACCGTGTTCTCACTCTCGTGGCCGGGAACGTTTCCCAGGTAGACGAACCGTAGACCGGCAGCCCGCCCGATATCGCAGGCGTGTTCCAGGGTTGCGATTGGCGTTGGCGGAAGCTCTGTCATCTGGTACTGGGGATGGAATCTGGTCACATGCCACGGCGTCAGTTCACCCAGGCTATCACGTATCCACCGGGCGATACCCTGAAGCTGCTCGTCATCGTCATTCAACGTAGGTGTTATATTAGTGATAACCTCAACATGCATGTTCCATTTTGTTTTAGCCCGCTCGGCGACCTCCAGTATCTCCCGCCAGTGGGTTACCCTGGCCAGTCGTCGGTAGAAGGAATCGGTGAAGCCCTTGATATCCACCCGCCAGGCGTCCAGATACGGCCCGATGATGTCCAGCGCTTCAGGAGTGAGATAGCCATTGGTCACGTAGACCGTATACAGGCCCTTCTCTTTAGCCAGCCGGGCACCGTCAAGGGTGTACTCGAACCAGATACCTGGCTCGTTGTAAGTCCATGCGATACCCTGGCAGTTATTACGCTCGGTTAGCTCTATAAGTTGCTCCGGCATGATTTCCCTTGCGCCGTATGTTTTGTTATGGTCGCGGACGGAAGATATCTGCCAGTTCTGGCAGCCCCGACACTGGAAGTTGCAGCCCCAGCCACCGACCGAGAAAGCAAGGGTACCGGGGAAGAAGTGAAACAGGGGCTTCTTCTCGATCGGGTCGGCAGCCATGGAAGAGACCCGGGCGTAGCTGAGATTCTGCAGGGTACCGCCCACGTTCCGGTACATCCGGCATACGCCGAACTTGCCCGGGTTTATGCTGCAGCGCCACTGGCAGGTACCGCACCTTACCCTTGAACCCGGAAGTTTCTCAAAGAGTATCGCCTCTGGCATTCCTACCTCCAGCCACCCGCGCGGCACAATTATCCCACTGGAATGTTGCGAATTATACTCCGCACGAAGATAAACGGAAACACGGTATATACATCCGGTCTAAGGCTGGAGAACTTATCCTGACAACGCTCCTTTACAACCGTCCATCTATCTATTGACAAACAGATATCCCCCTTGTTAGAATCCAATTACCGGGGGTATGCGGGCCATCGACATTGCGGTGAGTCCACCAATAAGAATCCCTGGTAATGTAGCTGGTCGCTTGGATCGGATACGACCGAGACGGCAGGAATATCGATGATACACGAATGCCTTCTCTGGTTGTACCGGAGAGGGCATTTTTATTGGGGACTGACTGGAGGAATACAGCCATGCTGAAGCTGGGTTTCATCGGGGCGGGAACTGTGGGCACAGCACTGGCCAGGAAGCTGAGCGAGAGGCAATATCCCGTGGTCGCCGTCTTCAGTCGTACCCCGGACTCCACCAACAGGCTTGCACGGGCGGTAGATGGTTGTCAGGCGGTTGAGAGTGGTCAGGCAGTGGCCGACGTCGCTGAGCTTGTCTTCATCACCACGCCCGACGACGCCGTCGGTCCGGTGGTAGCCGGAATAGAGTGGCATACCGGCCAGAGCGTGGTCCACTGCAGCGGCGCTGACTCTGTGGACACGCTGGAGTCGGCCAGGAAACAGGGTGCCGGTGTCGGTGCTTTTCACCCATTGCAGACCTTTGCCAGCGTGGAGCAGGCCATCAGCAATATAGCCGGTTCCACATTTGCGCTCGAGGCTGAAGAACCCCTTTTGAATACGCTAAAGGAACTAGCCCATGCCCTGGACGGACATCCCATAGAGCTCAAACCGGGAGCCAAAGTGCTCTATCACACCGCCGCCGTTATTGCCTGCAACTACCTGGTGACCCTGGTCAAGCTGGCTACCGACCTGTGGCAGACCTTTGACGTAGCACCGGATGAGGCTACACAAGCGCTGCTCCCACTGTTGCGGGGGACCATTGCCAATATCGACCGCGTAGGGATACCGCAGGGCCTGACCGGACCTATTGCCCGTGGCGATAGCGGTACTATCAGGAAACACCTGGAGGCTCTGGAGAAAGCGGCTCCCGCCGTGCTTTCCACATACTGCGACCTCGGCCGCCAGACCGTTCCTATCGCCCTGGCTAAAGGAAAAATAGACAATAAACAGGCTGAAGAGCTACTGGCTCTGCTCAAGGACAATCCTTCGGGAAAAGATTAGAAGACCGGATGAAGGAGGCAAATAGAACATTGAAATACAGGGCATTACTTCCCCTGGTTGTACTGTCAATTGTCGGAACGCTGCTGACAGGATGCGGTGGGACACCCAGTCCACCGGTGGGTAGCATAAAACACCTTCAGGAACTGGTGCAGGTCGGTCAGACTCTCGACCAGGTCCAGGAGCTGATGACAGACGCACTGAAGGACAGAATGACGATATATCCGGCGCGGGCCATTGAAAAACAGGAGAGTGGCAACTGGATATTCAAGGCCCAGGAGGGTGGTAGTCCCGGGGACACCGATGCCCCCTGCCTGGTCATCGTAATCGAGCCGGACCCTGGTGACAACATGTACTTCGCGGTCTTTCTCGAGGGCAGGCAGGTCATTGCCGTGGAATGGTTCGACTACGCAGGAGTATTCGTGATAAATGCGGTGCTTGGTAATCTGCTGGACCTGGGGGGAACTGAATAGCCTGACTGGCTGGTCTTTGTCAATGCTGATAACGTCAGTATGTCAGTCGGACACCTCATCGAGACTGCGCCCGTCTAAGGAGGAGGACAATGCGCATAACAATCAATGACATCAGGAATCTGGAGGAAAAGGGTGAGATAATCACCATGGTCACGGCCTACGACTACTCGACCGCCAAGATTGTAGACCAGGTGGGAATACCACTTATCCTGGTAGGAGATAGTCTTGGCATGGTGGTGCTGGGCTACGAGTCTACCATCCCGGTGACGCTGGACGTCATGCTGCACCACACCAAGGCGGTAGTCAGGGGCACGGAAAGGGCACTGGTGGTTGGTGACATGCCCTTCATGACCTATCACACCAGCACCGAGGACGCGATGAGGAATGCGGCACGATTCATACAGGAAGCAGGTGCCCAGGCAGTCAAGCTGGAGGGTGGAGTGACCGTCGCTGATAAAGTGAAGCGCATCGTGGAGTGCGGTATCCCGGTGATGGGTCACATCGGGCTTACGCCACAGTCCATCAACCAGTTCGGCGGGCACAAGGCCCAGGGGAAGACCCCGGAAGCAGCGATAAAGATACTCGAAGACGCCAGGGCGCTTGAAGAAGCCGGTGCATTTGCCGTGGTACTGGAAACAGTCCCCTCCCAGCTGGCAAGCCTGATAACAGAGAAAATCAGTATCCCCACCATCGGCATCGGCGCCGGGCCCGGTTGCAGCGGCCAGGTGCAGGTCATCAACGACCTGCTGGGTTCGTACACGGACTTCGTCCCGCGGCACGCCAAGCAGTATGCCAAACTGGCTGATATAATCTCCGGTGCACTCACCGAATACTACAACGAGGTACGCGCCGGCACTTTTCCTACGAAAAAGCATGGCTCCTCCATAGACGAAAGCGTACTGGCAGAGCTCAAGGCAAAGTAGGAAGGTAGAGCGGTATCCCTTGACCAAAGGCCTTAACCGGAGGGTGGTTATGAGCATCGTACAGGGAGAACAGACTGGTGCATCGACACCATGGCATAGTCACGCTTCCAGAGATAATAGCGGAAAGAAGGGTCCTGACATGAAGGTCATCGAGACAGTGGACGAAATGAGAAGGTTGCGCCGCACACTGGCCGGACCGGTAGGTTTTGTACCGACCATGGGATACCTTCACGAAGGTCACCTTTCCCTGGTGAAACGAGCCCGTGAGGACAATGCAACCGTTGTGGTCAGCATATTCGTGAATCCCACCCAGTTCGGCCCCTGCGAAGACCTTGAAGACTACCCGCGTGACATTAAGCGTGACCTGACAATGCTGGAGGAACTGGATACGGACGTTGTCTTCATGCCGCCGCCGGACGAAATCTACCCACCGCAGTTCAACACATGGGTAGAGGTCACCGGGCTGACGGAACGACTCGAAGGGGCCGCCCGCCCTACCCATTTCCGGGGTGTCACCACCGTAGTCGCCAAGCTGTTCAACATCGTACAGCCAACCCGTGCCTACTTCGGGCAGAAGGACGCCCAGCAGGCTATCGTTATCCAGAAAATGGCAACTGACCTCAATATGGGCCTTGACGTTATTGTCTGCCCTACAATCCGGGAACACGATGGCCTGGCAATGAGCAGTCGGAATATCTATCTCACACCGGAGCAGCGCCGGTCAGCAACGGTACTATCGCAATCGCTCAAGATGGCCGAGCGACTATGGACAGACGGCGAACGTAATGCCGAGCACATCCGTAGCGAGATGCGACAATTCATTGAGCGGCAGCCTGAGGGGCAAATCGACTACATCAGTGTAGCTGACACGCTGACACTCGAAGAACTGGACACAATCACTTCGGCAGCGCTGGTATCACTGGCGGTCAGATTTGGAAAGACCCGGCTGCTTGACAACGTTGTACTGAGACCGTACCAGGGTAAATAGTCCTGTCCCCGGTGTTCAGCCAGCACTGACGAATTTACCGACCAAGGCCCGAATCTCTGCCTCCGGCTCTATCTGCACATCAAACCAGTGGATGCGCTCATCCTTTAACCGGAACCAGCTATACTGGTGGCGCACCAGCCGGTGCGTCTCGGTCTTCATCTGCTGAACAGCCTCGGCCAGACTCATATCGCCACGCAGGTACATGCTAATCTGCCGGTAGCCGATACCGGAAACGAGCGGAGGAGCGGAGCCGTAGCCCATTTCTACCAGCTTCTTCACCTCATCAACCAGCCCTCGCTCAATCATGGTGTCGACCCTGGAATCAATCCGGCGGTACAATTCACTTCTCTCAGTGGTCAGACCGATTATGAGCGTCTCATAAGGCGGCACCTGCTTACCATGGAGTTTCGACGCAGGAGCCGAGGCACTGCGACTGACTTCGAGTGCCCTGATAACACGGCGGACATTACGCGGGTCAATCCTGTGAGCGGCCACAGGGTCTATCTTGAGCAGTTCCTCGTACAGGCGGTGGCCGCCTGATTCGGCAGCGCGCTTTTCCATTTCCTGACGGAACCCGGCATCCGGCGGGACGCGCGGTATCCGCCAGCCTTCCACTACCGCCCGGACATAGAGACCGCTTCCGCCGACAAGATATGGCAACCGTCCGCGCAGGTGAATATCATCGATTGCTTCGCAGGCAAGCTGCTGGTACCGGGCAAGGCTGAAGTCCTGGTCGGGACTGTTTATGTCAAGAACATGGTGCCGCACGAAGGATTGCTCTTCCGGACTGGGCTTGGCGGTGCCGATGTCCATGTGCACGTATACCTGGCGGCTATCGGCACTGACTATCTCCCCGCTGAACTCCCCGGCCAGTTCGAGTCCCAGTCGGCTCTTGCCGACTCCGGTGGGACCGACTATAACTACGAGATGCCTCATTCTCTGTCCCGGCAATCCGTCACCGCTCCCCTGACACATACTCCGGCCGGTTGCCTGCCGGCTACCAGGGTATGAGGTCCTTGGTTGGCGGGTTGTTCGGGAAGAATATATCTTCCGTCTGCCGGATGATGCTGGTGAACTGGTCCGCTTTCAGACTGGCCCCACCAACCAGGGCACCATCGATTTCAGACTGCTCCATAAACTCGGCGATGTTGTCCGCAGTAACACTGCCACCATAGAGAATGCGGGCGTCATCAGCCATCTGCTGACCATATAACTCGACCAGCGTACTCCGGATAATCCGGACAGTGTCATTGACCTGCTTGCCATGGGCTGCCCTGCCCGTTCCTATCGCCCAGATAGGCTCATAGGCAACCACCAGTTCGCCGGAGCATTCCAGTCCGGCCAGCGCAGACCTCAGTTGTCCGGTGACGATATCATTGGTCTTGCCAGCCTCGTTCTCCTCCAGCTTCTCTCCGACGCACAGAATGGGCTTCAGACCGGCCTTCAATGCCGTACCCATCTTCTTATTGACAACATCATCCGAATCACCAAAGTACTGCCGTCGCTCCGAGTGCCCGATGATAACATGCTCACAGAGGCCAACCAGCATCGTTGAAGAGATTTCGCCGGTATAGGCCCCTTTTTCCTCGAAGTATATATTCTGCGCGCCCAGTTTAATCGAAGTCCCCTTGAGCGCCTCCTTCACAGGCACCAGAGAGACAAACGGCGGGCAGACCACCACCTCCACATCGTACGTTCCGCTGAGTCTCTTGCGCACCTGATTGACCAGCTCAACGGCCTCGCTCACCGTGGTATTCATCTTCCAGTTGCCGGCAATCATCGGCGAACGCATTCTGTCACCCCTGAATAAGTTTTCTACCCCGGTCAGGCACGCATAACGTCATGCAATTACCGACAGGGAAAATATCTTTATGCCCCGAACTTGGCCAGCTTGAGTGCGTGGGCCATCGCCAGGGGCATTATCTGTGTGGCTGGAAACCTACCCAGTCCACCAATTACACAGGCCGACTCCGAGAACTCGGTGGCACGGTCCGGTCGACACCACGGTGAGTACAGTAGCACCGGTACCGGATGCCAGCTATGCGCTTTCAGCAGGGCCGGTGTCGAGTGGTCTGCTGTGACCACAATCACTTCCGGTTGGAGCCCAGTCAACTCCGGCAGAGCTTTATCGACCTGTTCGATGACCTTTACTTTCCGGTCGAAGTCGCCATCTTCTCCGGCGGAATCGGTCGCCTTCACGTGGAGAAAGAAGAAGTCATAGGCAGCGTAGCTCTGCTTCATGGTACTGAACTCGTCCTCAATCGTGGGCCCGGTATTGAGAACGTCCATGCCCACCAGCCTGGCCAGCCCACGATACATGGGATAATGTGCAATCGCTGCCGGCTTCAGCTTGTATATCTCGGTCATGGTCTCAAAGTGAGGTTTCTCAGAGAAACCGCGCAGGAGGACCATGTTGGCGGGATAATGGCCGGCAAGGACTTCCCCTGCCCGAACGACGAACCGGCTGGCGACTGCCGCCATCTTCCCGGCCGCCGTAGATAAAGCAGTGATAGCCACCGGAGCAAGTCCCACCTGCTGAGGGTCGGATTCTGTCACCTGAGGAGCAAGACCCTCCCCGCGGAACACGGCTATAAAGCGGTGTTCCCTCACCGGACGCACAATCACAGTCACACCCTCAACTGTCAGGCCATCCAGTTGCTGGCACAACTCAGTACACTTCTCGGTGGATATGCGGCCAGCACGGCGGTCCGTAACCAGCCCGGCGCTGTCCACGGTGCAGAAGTTCCCCCGGGCGGCTACATCTTGTGGTTGCAGGTCAAAGTCTATCCCCACCGCCTCAAGTACCCCGCGCCCGATGTCGGCGGTAAGCGGGTCATAGCCGAACAGAGCGGTGTGGCCCGGGGCACTGCCCGGCGTTATACCGGGGCCAACCGGGTCTGCCAGCCCACATACACCCCTTGTTACCAGTGCATCAAGGTTTGGCGTCCGCGCCGTCTCCAGTTCTGTCCTGCCGGTCTCCGGTCCGGGTAACCCGCCGATACCGTCCACAACCAGCAGCACTATCTTGCCGGGCGAAGACCTGGAAAGCTGTTTCATTAGCTCCCGACTATCAACTCTGGTGCTCACCTCACCCCCTCAGGTCCCTCTCAGAAGAGGGGTTTCGCCCCTTCTGAGGAGCGCCCGCCCCTTCCGAGGGGCGCTCCTTCTTTGATACGCAGATACCCCGTTTATGCTCAGGTTTCCTCCCTGTCATACAGTGCATCTACTCCCGGCAAGGACTCGCCTCCCAGGAATCTCAGTGAAGCCCCACCACCGGTGGAAATAAAGGTCATCCGATTAGCAAGTCCCATGTTTGTCGCTATTTCGGCAGTGGAGCCTCCGCCGAGGATAGTCGCCGCCTCGCTGCCGGCAATGAGCTTGGCCATGGCGCGCGTACCCTCGGCGAACCGTGGTATCTCATAAACACCCATAGGCCCGTTCCAGAAAATGGTACGGCACCTGCGTAGCTCCTCGTAGAAGGACTTCGTTGTCTGCGGTCCAATGTCAGCAATCCGCTGTGTTTTTCCGATGTTCTCAACCTGTACTGTAGCCACCCCAGACTCAGCATCAATATCATCAGCAACAACCACATCAACCGGCAACAGGAGGCGCACTCCGCCATCGGACGCCTTTTGCATCAAGCCAGCCGCAGCCTCAAGCCGGTCTTCCTCGATGAGGGACTGGCCTACTTCATACCCCCTGGCCTTCAGGAAGATAGCTGCCATGCCACCACCAATGAGCAAACAGTCTACTTTGGTCAGGATGTTCTCCACCATACTAACCTTGTCGCTAACCTTGGCACCACCAAGAAGAGCGGCGAAGGGATGGGCGGGGTTCTCCAGTATACTACCGAGGGTGTTCAATTCCTTCTCCAGAAGCAGACCGGCAACCGCGGGCAGATGCTCGCTGATACGAACTATCGAGGTATGGCTGCGGTGGGAGGTGCCGAAGGCATCGTTAACAAACACATCGGCAAACCTGGCCAGGGCACGGGCGAAGATTGGACTGTCCCTTTCCTCGGAAGAATGAAACCGCAGGTTCTCCAGAAGGATGATATCACCGCTCCTGAGAGTCTGTATCGATTTCTCCGTTTCCGCGCCGATGCAGTTATTGGTTACTCCTACCTGCTTACCCAGGAGCTGTGATAGCCGCTGGGCAACCACGGTAAGCCGCAGCTTACTGTCTATCCTTCCATGTGGCCGCCCCAGGTGAGTGGCCAGAATAACTTTGGCCCCCTGGTCAATGAGGTACTTAATCGTGGGAAGTGTTGCCCGGATACGGCTGTCGTCAGTAATCGCCCCGGTCTTCTCATCCAGAGGCACGTTGAAGTCAACCCGAACCAGTACCCGCTTGTCCCTGACTTCAATATCCCTGACCGTCAGTTTGTTCATCTCTCACCCTTGACAGCAAGATTCCCGATGGTTGTTATTATGCGAACTGTGCTTAAGTTGATCCGGTATTCGTGATTAATGGATAGCCTCAATACTCCGTGTTGATGCTGCCTTTTGCTGAAGCACCGGGAACAGGTCCAGCACCTGCCGACCTATCCCTTCGGCATCCAGTCCATACCTTGAGCGAAGCACCGCCTGAGGACCGTGCTCGATAAACTCGTCAGGAAGCCCGATGCATCTGACCTGGACATCGTCCATACCGGTCCTCTGAATGAGTTCGGCCACACTGCTGCCGAAGCCGCCGCTGAGAACATTCTCTTCAACAGTGATAATCCGCTTGACCCGACCGGCGACGTCAATCAGAAGCTCGGAGTCCAGGGGCTTGGCAAAGCGGGCATTAATTACGGCAGCCTCAACGCCATTGGCGGCCAGTTTTTCAGCCGCTTCCATGGCCGGGGCTACCATCGACCCGATAGCCACAATGGCGATGTCATCTCCGTCTCTCAGCACCTCACCCTTGCCGATGGGAATAATATGCAACTCCTGGTCCATTTCTACTCCCAACCCGGCACTTCGCGGGTACCGGACTGCCATCGGGTGTGCTGACCTGGTTGCCGTGTAGAGCAGGTGCTGAAGTTCGTTCTCATCCTTGGGAGCGGCAACAATGAGATTCGGGACCATTGTCAGGTAGGAGATATCAAATGTCCCCTGGTGCGTTTTGCCATCATCGCCGACAATGCCGCCACGGTCAATGGCAAACACCACCGGCAGGTCCTGAAGGCAGACATCATGGATTATCTGGTCAAAGGAGCGTTGCAGGAAAGTGGAGTATATGGAGACGACGGGTATATAGCCCTGAGTGGCCAGTCCGGCAGCAAAGGTAACTGCATGCTGCTCGCAGATGCCAACATCAAACACCCGGTCCGGAAATTCAGTGGCAACAATACTCAGGTGGCTCCCCTCCGGCATCGCCGGAGTAATCGCCACCAGCCGGGGCTCTTCCCGGGCCAATCGGAGTGTGGTCCGGGCAAATACCTCACTGTATGTTGGTGTCGAGTGAGCGGTGGTGTTATTAGCCGCTACGCCGTGGAAGTAAACGGCATTACCTTCAGCGGGAAGGTGACCTTTCCCCTTGGTAGTAACCACATGTATCAAGGTTGGCCTGCGACGGTAGTCCCTTGCCTGAGCCAGCACAGTCTCCAACTCCTGGATGTTATGGCCATCCACCGGCCCGATATAAGTGAAGCCGAATTCCTCCCAGAGGACTGTTGGCATCATCAGCCCCTTCATGCCGTGCTCAACCTGTTTCCCTGCCCACCAGACCTTATGGCCCCAGGGCAAACGATCCAGAAGCCGCTTACTCCTCTCCTTTGCCCGGGCATAACGGTCGTCAAATCGGACCCGGCTGAGTAGTTTGGCCAGGGCACCAACTGTTGGCGATATGGACATACCGTTATCATTAAGGATGACGACCAGCCGTGAGGCCATGTGCCCCACCTGATTCAGACCCTCGAGTGCCATCCCCCCGGTCACAGCGCCATCACCAATAACGGCGACTACATCGTAATCGTCGCCGGAGAGGTCGCGAGCAACCGCCATCCCCAGAGCCGCCGAAATCGAGGTACTGGCGTGACCGGCACCAAACGGGTCATGCTCGCTTTCAGTACGGCAGGTGTAACCGGACAAACCACCGAGCTGCCGCAGGGTGGCAAAACTATCCTTCCTGCCGGTGAGCAGCTTGTGGGGATAAGCCTGATGCCCAACGTCCCAGACAATCTTGTCTCGTGGGCTATTGTATACACGGTGCAGTGCGATGGTCAGTTCGACCACGCCCAGATTGGAAGCCAGATGGCCCCCGTTGTCGAGGACTACCGATACCAGCTTCTCACGAATCTCGGAAGCTAACCCCTTGAGTTCGGGCCCTGTCAGCTTCTTCAAGTCCGTTGGGTTATTGATGCGGTCCAGATATTTACTCATGTCTAAACCTGACTTCATACTAACAACGTCGTGTTTTGATGTCAAGATACGTTCCTCCACCGACTTGACTACCCAGACCCCATTTGTTAGACTCCACCAAGACCATAACCCGACGACACAGTGAAATCACCTTTCAGAAACGTCAAGGAGAAACGTGTCCCCCGAAGAGCTTCTCAACCTGGGTTTCGCCAAAGAGCTGGTAGTTATTGTCACTTCAGCCTTGCCAATCCTCGAACTCCGTGGTGGTATCCCGGTGGCAATAGGCCTGTTTGACTTTCCCTGGTATTACGCCCTGCCGCTGGCCGTCATCGGCAACCTCCTGCCGGTACCCTTCATCCTGCTCTTCCTCAATTCAGCCACCCGGTTCCTCAGCAGAGTGCCCTTCTTTGACCGCATCCTGACCTGGCTTTTTACAGGGGCACGCCGACGGGGAAGAATCATCGAAAAGTACAAAAGAATCGGCCTGGTACTTTTCGTCGCCATTCCCCTGCCGGTGACCGGAGCCTGGACCGGTTCGCTGGCAGCCGTTCTCTTCGGGCTGCGATTCAGACATGCCATGCTGTCTATCTTCATCGGCGTATTGATTGCCGGGGCGATTGTCACCTGCCTGTCCCTGTCCGGGCTCACGCTATATGGCATGTGGCAGGGTTAGAATGAAACGGTAACTTGAGGTGGACCCCATCCTTAGGACAGGATAGGGACAATGTTAAGGTCGGGTTCCACTATCCTCAAAAGGGTTCGATGTTAAGGATTCTACTGTAGTGTCTCGTATATATCTTTA
>DAOUVG010000054.1 GCA_030667735.1 Dehalococcoidales bacterium | reverse complement strand
GTCCTCATCGCCCCCGTGGCGTAGCTGTGGTTGTTGAGGAAAGCCACTAACCCCGCCCCCTCGGCCCCCCTCCCTTCTCAAAGGGTGGGGGAAGAAAAAGTAAGCGGGGGCGCCCCTACTGAAGGGCGCCCCCGCTGCGACTACCCACTCCTATACTATTCCTCAAGTCATTGCCCTGGTAACACGCCACTCTATAAAGTGCGAATAACACCCGCCTGAGAGAATGACTTCACACCGTTTTGGGGTGTTAAAGAGGGGTTACACCCCTCTTGAGGGGGATTTCAAGGGGGACACCCCCTTGAAAACGGTTCTGTGTCGTTCTTCTTCGAAGGACTCCTCAGAATGACATGGGCGGGGAGCGCTCCACAGGAGACCGTACTTGCCTCAACTGCGGTACAGCTACTCCAGCAACGTCAGCACTTCCGTCAGTGACGAGATTCTGGGGCCGTCCCACTTATCCGGCTCGACTCGCGGCAGGTCCGGCATGTCATCATCGGGAGCGCGAATCAGCACCGGCTGCATACCTACTTCCGCAGCAGCCTCCAATTCCCTGCCAACGCCGTCGGCGACGTACATGCATTCGTCCGGCCTGATGCCAAGTCGCTCAGTCGCCAGGAGATAGATGCGGGGGTCTGGCTTCTTCATGCCCACCGAGCAGGAGAATACGGTTGCGTCAAATAATGGGGCAAAAGCCGTACCCTCCCAGACAACTGTTGTCTCAGTAGAGCAGTCGCTGATAAGAGCGGTCAGGAGTCCCGCCGCCTTCAGGTTCGAGAGAACGGATATCGCATCGGCGCGCGGTACCACATAGCGCCTGGTAAGACCGAACCGGATACGGGATGCCTGCCGCCTGTCCTCATCCGCAGGACAAACACCCAGTTGACGGCATACATGGTCAATTACGCCTTCCGGACCCTGTAGAGTGCCCAAGAACCGCTGGTCACCGGTATCGAACCATAGTCGTATGAAGTCATCGGGAGGCGCGCCCAGCACCGAAGCCATCTCTGCCAGCACGCTCTCGTGCTCCTGCTGAGAGAAGTTATCCACAAGCGTCCCAAACAGGTCGAAGATGACGGCTGCGTATTTCATGAAATCAACCCTCCGATGAATGCTCATCAAGCCACGCCTTCGCAATCTCCCCTCCCCTGTTTAGCACCTTCGCACCAGCAACGATAGACGCGCGTCCGGTGTTACCGTCAGTGTACCCCGAAAGGTAGTACTCCCAGGCGTTGAGGTAGTAGTCCGCATAGTCCTGCGCCAGGGTTTCTTCGCCCATTTCTTCCATGAGTGAAACTGCTATGGTACGGTTGACACTCCAGGCTTCCTTCGTAGGCAGTCCAAGAATGTGCAGAACGCGCGGGCCGGTCGGTGAGACGCGCCAGGACATCAGCCTCAGGGTCTGCCAGATGTACCTGGCGGGCCTGTCCACAGCCTGACGCGGCAGCCTCTTCTTCAGAAACTCCTCCTCATCGAGCAGTCTCCTGGCGTCCGTACTCCTTATCCTGTCCGGATTGCTGTAGTCCGGGTCGGGGGCGTCCTTTCCGTACAGCACGGATACCACTTTCCTGGGGGGATGAACGTAGTCCTTGTTATGCAAAAGGTCATTCAAAAGCGTCAGTTGGGGCATGGGTACGTGCAGCGGTTCAGGTACTTTCAAAAAGTACCGCTCTTCAACCCTCGACTGGATGTGCACCGCCTGGTCGACCGACCCCAGGTGTCTCTCGATTGACAAATCATCATGGAAAAGGATGTGGATATCCACGTCACTCAGTTCCGGGACGTAGTCAAGCGGTGAATCCCAGTCCTTCAGCACCGAGCCCTTGCAGTAGATGCCCTCTATTTCGGAGTTCGGAATCTCTTCGAGGAGGACCTCAGTGAAGGCCTCAGCCATGAATAAGGCTTCGGTTTTCAGTGCTCCCGGGTCAGGGTAGTGGCTGCTCCAGACTAAGTCCATTTCTCCCAATCACTCCGGCGTATCTCCATCAGCAGCGCCCTTCCATCTGGCGTAGTTATCTCACGGACAGCCCGGAATTCGGCTTTCTCGTATGCCCTGATGGCGCGGATATTGTCCGGTCTGGGGTCAATGATGACCTTCTTAGCCCCCATGTCCCGGAAAAGCTTACCGGCGAACGCGTGGACGCAAGCACTGCCATGCCCCTTGTCCAGGCAGTCCTCTTCTCCGATGAACGTGTCTATGCCCCAGGTTCCGGGCGGCTCGTCGGGCCACCAGCCACCACCGAACTCGAAGCAGTCCTGACACTGTATGTAGCCGATTGGCCTGCCATCACAGCAGACGATAAAGGCAAAATCCCTGGCTGACGACATCTTTTCCCGCTGTCTCGTGGTCACCTGTGCCAGTGTTCGCGGCCCATCCCAGTTGTCGGCCACCCACGGCTGGTTGTGCCACCAGTGCAATAGCGGGAAGTCCTCTTCGGTTACCGGCCGGAATTCATACTTCATGTTTGAAGAACCAATCGACGGTTCGACAGCTACACAGTCGCCCCCGGCTCGCAACGACTTCCCGTCTCAAGCCTGCTGCCCGCTGCCACGGTAACGTTGTTACCCAGCACCGAGCCTTCGACAAGACTATCCGAGTCCAGACGGCAGTCGTTGGCCACCGCCGAGTTCTTCACAACCACCCTCTCTCCCAGCGATACCTGCCACCAGAGTACAGAGTCCTCGACCACGCTGCCCTCACCAATAGTGCAGCCGCCCCCGACAACTACCGGCCCGACCAGCTTTACACCCGGGCCGATTGAGCAGTCGTCACCGATGACGGCCGGCCCCTTTATCTGTGCGGTGGGATGGATAGTGCACCGCTCACCGGTACGCACTTCCTCCGGCGATGCCAGCGAGTGCCAGGTACTCCTGCCACCAAGCAGGTCCCGGTGAAGCTGAAGATACTTCTCCGGAGTGCCCATGTCCATCCAGTACCCGGACGAGGGATAGGCATACACCGGTTCATCGCTGTCCACCAGCAGCGGGAAGGTCTCCCGCTCGATGCTGACCTTCTGTTCAGGCAGTATCCGGGCCAGCACCTCCGGCGCAAGGACATAGGTACCGGCGTTTATCATGTTTGTGGTCACCTGGCTCCAGTCCGGTTTCTCCAGAAAGCGCATGACCCTGCCCCGGACGTCGGTCTCAATCAGCCCGTAGGCAGTGGGGTCCTCCACCGGAGTCAGGGCAATCGTCGCCACCGCACCACGCTGCCGGTGAAGGTCCACCATGGCGGTGATATCCAGGTCCGTGAAGATATCTCCGTTGAGCACCAGGAAGGTCTCATCCAGATATTTCTCAACATTCTTGATAGCTCCGGCAGTCCCCCGCGGGCTGTCCTCAATCACATAGGTGACCCTTACCCCGAACCGGCTGCCGTCACCGAGGTAGTCTTCAATCGGCCCGGCGAGGTGGTGCTGCGCCAGGATAATGTCACTCACCCGGTGGCGGTGCAGATGGCGGAAGACGTGCTCCAGAAAGGGCGTATTGAGGATGGGGGCCATCGCCTTGGGCGTATTGGTGGTTAGAGGGCGGAGGCGGGTCGCCTGACCGCCCACCAGAATGACTGCCTTCATGGCACTCTCCGACCGTGGGTATCGTTCGCGTTGTTACCTGGATTCTACCATAAAAGGATACTGAGGGTCGTGACAGGATAGTGAACCATGGCCGGGAGTCGAATCTATCCTCCGGTACCTCGTCTCAGCGTGAACGCCGCCAGGATTGACGTCGCCACAGCGAAGCCGGCGAGCACCAGCATCTCAAAGGCAACATCCGCCAGGCCCTTTCCGAAGAGCATTATATCCCGCAGTCCGTCCACACCATACTTCAACGGCAGGAACCTGGCCAGCCACTGAAGGTACTCCGGCATCTGTTCCACCGGCCAGATAACACCACAGAGGAATATCTGGGGAAACAGTATCAGGGGAATGAACTGGACCATCTGGAACTCGTTTCGTGCGAATGTGGAAATGAAGATACCCAGGTTTACTGCTCCGGCTATGACCACAACCTGGAAGATGAATATCTGCCAAAGGTCACCCGAATAGTGCACATCGAGTACGTAGATGGTGAAGAGTACTATAATCAATGTCTGGGTGAGAGCGAAGAGAAAGAAGCCAAAGAGGTACCCCAGCACGATATCCAGACGCGACACGGGGGAAGCCATCAACCGCTCCATGGTCCCCTGGGAACGTTCCCTGAGAAAACTGATTCCCGTCAGCAGGAAACTGAAGAACAGGGCCAGTGTTGCTAGCAACGCCGGGGCGATATAGTCCAGCACCTGCCCCTCGGGGAAGCTCAAGCCAATAAGCGTCATCACCACCAGGGGTACGGCAATAATCAACACAATCGTCCGCCGGTCCCTGATGAGCTGGCGGATGATTCTGGCAGCGATGGTGAATGCCAGACTAGGCACTGTTTTCCTCCCGATTCCGGGCAAAGAACAGGAACGCGCCCTCCAGGGTGTCCTGACCGGCGTCACGCCTTAGTTCATCCGGTGTGCCCTGGGCGATTACCTTACCATCACGGACGAAGGCGAGGCCGTCACAGTGGGCAGCATCGTCCATAGTGTGGCTGGAGATGATGATTGTTACACCACGTCGGTTCAACTCGGCGAAGTGTTCCCAGAAGGTGACCCTCAACTCCGGGTCCAGTCCCACCGTGGGCTCGTCAAGGACGAGCACGGGCGGGTTGTGCACTATTGCGCAGGCCAGGCTGACCCTCTGTCTCATGCCGCCGCTCAGCTTCATCACGGCATCATTACGGCGCGGCCACAGGTCGATGAGCCGAATAGCCTCTTCAACTCGTTGTGCCCGCTCGATGCGGCTGGCCATCCGGAAAATCCTGGCAAAGAAGTCCACGTTCTGGCAGACAGATAACTCGGAATAGAGGGAATGCAACTGCGGCATATAGCCCATGAGGTGAGCCGTTCTCCGCGAGGGTTTCTCGCCCAGTACAAGAATATTGCCTCGTTTTACCTTCAACAGCCCGACCAGCACCCGGATAAGCGTGGTCTTACCGGCACCGTTCGGCCCGAGTAGCCCGAAACTGATACCGGTCGGCACCACCAGCGACAGGCCGTCAAGCGCCTTCACGCTACCGTAGTTGAAGAACGCCTCCTTTACCTCAACGGCCGGCCGGTCAGAGTTGCTTTCTACCATAGTCACTGTACATAATAGCAGAATCATGGTTAGTAGACCACTCAGGGGCATTTCCGCTAGAATGTGGGTATCTGGCCACAGCAGGACCAGACAACGCAGACTAATATGAGACAACGAATAGCTAACCTGATGTCCAGAACCCTCAATCCCTTCGTGGTCAGCCTGGCCGCCATCCTGCTACTTTCCTATAAATCTGCCTCTACCGTACCTGATGCCCTGAAGTGGTCGGCCGTCATGGCAGCAGTCAGTGTGCTGCCGGTCTTCTCGATGGTTCTCAACCAAACGCGGAACGGCAGGCTCGACGGTATCCTCAATGCGACCCGCCGACAGAGGAAAAGCATCTACCTGCTTTCGATTGTCTGCGCCGCCGTGGGGTATGTCATTCTCTTCTGGTGGCAGGCTCCGGCACTTCTCCAGGTTGCGTTTGTCGGGGGATTCTCCAGCGCAGTCGTCTTCGCGGTGATAAATCTCAGGTGGAAAATCAGCCTGCACACCGGCTTTGTCAGTGCACTGGCGGTAGTGCTGGTGATGCTCTACGGTTGGGTAGCTACCGCAGCGGCGGCCCTTGTCCTACTGACGGCGTGGTCAAGGATTGAGCTGAGACACCATTCGATTAAGGAGGTAACCGCCGGAGCCCTGCTCGGGGGTCTGATTGTGGTTACCGTCTTTGAGGTCTCCGGCCTCTTTTAGGCGCAGCGCCGGCCCTACCCGGTTATACCCGCGTGCCGCCTGATGATGTCCAGCACCTGCTCGGCATTCTTCGTGGAGAAGACGAACTCGCGGAACCTGCCCGCTCTAAGGCTAAGAAGAACGCCCTGATAACCAACGACATTGTAGACAAGCCTCCATCTACCTTTGACCTTTGTCATGCGTATTCCCCAGCCCACGTAGCTGAAGGCCGGAGACTCGTCCCGAGAACAGTCCTCGATATCACCCCAGAGCATCGTCCGCTTCAGTATTCCAAAGGCGACCGTTATCGACTGCGAGGTTAGCCTGATGGTCAGCTTCCGAAAATTAGTTACAAAGATACCAATAGCGGACAGGAAGACGAACATGACGATGTAGAACCAGTCCGGGGCCGGGCGGCTACCGAGCGGACCGCCGGTAAGCTGCAACACCAGCATGACCAGCATCAACACTGCAAAAGCAGCTATTATCCCTGCCGCTATCAGGCCAAGCAGGAACGGTATCGTCTCTTCGTAGACGGTGTCAGATGTCACTCCGGGCATGCCTCCTGCCGTGATTTTCAGGTAATAGTGCCCTTGCTCAGAAAGTCCAGGTAGAACTGGACGCAATCGCCACCTCACGCATGAGGACTGACTCCCGATAAAACCAACGGCAGTGAGCCTTGAAGGCCCACTGCCGGGTCATGACATATCGCCAATCTCAACAGTCCCCCACGTCCTTCCGGCCTGCCGGATGTCGATAGCGCTACCGCCCTTATTATTCCTGTCCTGACGTAAGGGGAGGGTGAACTGTGCTGGCTATACGGCGACGACTTCTTTGAGTTCGGGTATCTGTTCCCGCAACACGCGCTCGATGCCGTTCCTCAGGGTCATGCTGGCCATCGGACAGCCGTCGCAGGCACCGGTCAGCTTCAGACTGACGATACCATCTTCGACATCCACCAGCAAGACATCGCCGCCATCAGCCTGCAGGCTAGGTCGTATCTGCTCCAGAATAGTTTCTACTTTCTCACGCATTTGTTACCTCCTCATTGTTAGCACCTGTCTGACTAAATCATACCGCAACGCACCGGAAAATGCCACTGTGGGGGTGGGATTGTCAAGTGAGGTGGATTTGTGTCTGGCTCCCCGGTTAGTATAGCCAACGGCCGGGTGCAGACTTGCATGGATAATCACGTGTATCGTAGAATAGGATGAGTCTGCCATTCAAGTATCATTTTGCCGGATAATCCTCAGTAGCTCAATTGGTAGAGCATGCGGCTGTTAACCGCAGGGTTCGTGGTTCGAGTCCACGCTGAGGAGCCACAGCCTCAACTACCTCATGCCGTAAGAGCGAATCGCCCCACACCAATCTTGGCTGCCGAGCCAGGATTCGAACCTGGGCTAGAGGATTCAAAGTCCTCTGTGCTACCGCTACACAACTCGGCATTTCTGTTCCGGAAGAGTGGACGATGGCTGGTGCCGAAGGTCGGGCTCGAACCGACATGGAGGTTGCCCTCCAACAGTTTTTGAGACTGCCGCGTCTGCCTATTCCGCCACTTCGGCTGGAGCGGAAGACGAGATTCGAACTCGCGACCTTCTCCTTGGCAAGGAGACGTTCTACCACTGAACTACTTCCGCTAATAAAATTGGTGCCGAGGCCCAGAATCGAACTGGGGACACCTGCGTTTTCAGCGCAGTGCTCTACCGACTGAGCTACCTCGGCAACAATGGTTATTGTAGCTTCTGTCCGACGTGGGTGTCAAGAAAAAGCGCGGATGGGTAGTGTAACTTATTGTGTGCGAAAGAGAGGGTGGAGATTGACAACCAGGTGCCATGGATATACTATGTCGCCAGCAACGCTGAGGAGCATGGCGCCTCATTGTGAGTTGATATGGGAAATCCCGGCTTAAATAAGCACTGGCAGGAGGAGTACTATGTTGACCGGAGCACATTTACTTCTCACCTATACCTGTTCTTTTGAATGTGACCACTGCTTTGTATACAGCAGTCCGCAGGCAAAGGGAACTTTCACTCTCGACCAGATAAAGAGGGTGATTGAGGAACTGGTCAAGCTCGGAACAATAAAGCGGGTGTACTTCGAGGGTGGCGAACCATTTCTATTCTATCCGCTGATGGTTGAGGGCATCAGACTTGT
This sequence comes from Dehalococcoidales bacterium, assembly GCA_030667735.1. Taxonomy (GTDB): domain Bacteria; phylum Chloroflexota; class Dehalococcoidia; order Dehalococcoidales; family Fen-1064; genus DUES01. The sequence goes on along the minus strand of DAOUVG010000054.1, from coordinate 302 downwards.
TCGTGACAAGGGCTTTGAAGCAGGAATAGTAACAAACTCATACTGGGCAACAACAGATGAGGATGCCGAGCTCTGGCTCAGGCCCCTGTGCAGATTGGGGATTTCCGACCTCAGCATAAGTGACGATTCATTTCATTCCGGTGATGACGAGGACAACCGGGCCAGGCATGCTCTAGCCGCGGCGGAAAGACTGGGCATGCCCTCTGGTAGCATCTCCATTGAGAGACCCGGGGTTGAAATAAGCCAGGACAATGAGCAAGTCCACAGCGAGCCTGTGGTCGGCGGCAGTACCATGTTCAGGG
>DAOUVG010000288.1 GCA_030667735.1 Dehalococcoidales bacterium | reverse complement strand
CTTACGTAGGACGGCATTACGACGCGCCATGAGCCGCAGTCCCAGCGCACGCACCACCGTGACCACGGCAGGCAGTCCCTCGGGTATCGCCGAGACCGCCGCCGCCACCGCCAGCATGAATACCTCCAGCCACGGGAGTCCCTGGAGGAGGCCGACGACCACCAGCAGGGCGCAGGCACCCAGGAAGAGGAATACCAGATACGTGCTCAATTTTCCGATGCTCTTCTGAAGGGGCGTCTTTTCCGGTTTCACCTCCTGGAGCGCGGTGGCAATCCTGCCAATCTCGGTGGACATACCGGTCCCGATTGCAACCGCTTCGGCCCTTCCGTAGGTCACGATGGTCCCCATATAGACCAGGTTTTTCCTCTCGGCCACGGGAACGCTCTCGGCCAGGGCTTCGGTGGACTTGTCCGCCGGCATTGACTCACCGGTAAGGATGGACTCATTGACCTTGAGATTGGATACTTCAACCAGCCGGGCATCGGCCGGCACCCTGTCTCCGGTCTCCAGCAGAATGATGTCACCGGGTACAATCTGCCTTGCCGGTACTGACTGAATCCTGCCGTCGCGTTCCACCTTTGCCTGTGGAGCAGCCATCCGCATCAGGGCCTCCATGGCCTTCTCCGCACGGGCTTCCTGGATGAAGCCGATGATGGCATTAAGCAGTAGTACCGCCAGTATCACGACGGCGTCCGTGTAATGCTGCATGACAAACGATATTACGGCCGCCACCAGCAGGACATAGATAAGGGGGTTGAGGAACTGCTGAAGAAAGACCAGTATCGGCGGGGCCTTCTTCCTGCCCGTAAGCTTATTGGGACCATACTGTCGCAGCCGCTCCCTGACCTCGGTCTCACTCAGCCCTGAGTACCGGGAACCAAGCGCCGGCAGGACTTCATCTCGTCGTAGACTGTGCCACTGTCTCTCCATACGGGTTCAGTATATCGTATTTAGGCCATCGGTAACCAGACAACGCGCCGGTAATATCCGAAATACACCGGGCAGGGAGGGAAGGTTTCTTCTTGTGTGGCAACCGGCATCGGCAGTACCGGAGTGTCACTGATGTGCCTTACGAGTACACCGACTTGACACAGCGGATTGTCCACAGCATTATTAAGCGGGGTACAGGTGTACCCTATTAAATAGAGCACTGACGTGCTCACCTGGCAGGAAAGGGAGACTGATGTATCAGCATGTAATGGTTCCTCTGGACGGTTCAGAACTTGCAGAGTGCGTACTGCCACACGTAGAAACGATTGTCACCGGATGTAGCATCAGCAGGGTTACACTGGTACGGGTGGTCACCCCGCTAAAACTTATCGGTGGTGTCGAATCACACATCAGTCCCGAAGAGCGGCACCGGCTGGAAGAGGACAGTGTTGCGCTGGCTACCGGTTACCTCGAAGAGAAAGCGCAGCCGCTGAGAGAACGGGGCGTCCTGGTAGAATGTGCGGTCCTCTTCGGGAGCGTCATTGACCAGTTAGTCGACTACACAATCAACCATGAGGTCGACCTTATCATCATCGCTACCCATGGACGCTCCGGCGTCAGCCGTCTGTTTCTGGGGAGTGTTGCCGACCGCATCCTCCGGACTGCTCCCGTTCCCGTCCTGATGGTACACGCCCCTGATTCTGAGGCGAACGCAACCCGATAGCGGGACCATTCTCCACGGCACTCTTGCCGTCCGGCCAGCCACCGTTACACTGACGCCTGATAGTGAATCCTGAATGGAGGAAGACGATGTGGCGTTTATCAACGTATCTGCTTCTGGGCGGCATCTTTGCCGCTGTCTCGACACTAATCTACTTCATCCACTATCTCATCTTCGAGGACGTGCACCACATATTCATCTACATGGTTGGCGACCTGGCGTTCCTGCCCATTGAGGTGTTCCTGGTGGTGCTAGTCATCGAGCGCGTCCTGACTCGCCGCGAGAAGCAAGCCGTCCACGAGAAGCTCAACATGGTTACGGGGGCTTTTTTGAGCGAGGTCGGTAACAATCTCCTGCTGGACCTGCTCAATTGCTTCCCAAAGAAGGACGAACTCAGGCGACAGTTGGCCATCAAGCCGGACTGGACTCATGCCGATTTCAGAAGGGCGATGGATTTTGCCGACAGTCTTGAGCTTGACTCGAACTGCGCGGATATTAACCTTGAAGAACTGAAGGCCTTCCTCGTCGAGAAACGACAGTTCCTGGTGAACCTCCTGGAGAGTCCGAACGTCCTGGAACACGACCGCTTCACTGACCTGCTCTGGGCTACCTTTCACCTTACTGAAGAGCTTGAGGCAAGAGAATCACTGCGCAATCTCCCATCTGAAGACATGAAACACATATCCGGCGATATCCGGCGCCTCTACAAGCACCTGCTTGTGGAATGGATAACGCATGTGGAGCACCTGCAGAGTAGCTATCCCTATCTCTTCTCGCTGGTGGCACGCACGCACCCATTCCAGGAAAGCCCCTCAGCCGTGGTCACAGGGTAGCCGCCATCGGAGCAGCCAGAATAACATCGCTTGTGCAGTAGCTCCAACCGGTGTGGTGGCTATTCGGCTCTTAGCGCCTCGATAGGACTCAACCGTGACGCGTGCCACGCCGGGTAGAATCCGAAGAACAGGCCAATGCCAACCGCCACGGAAACGGCCAGGATAACGATATCCGCCGAGACCATAGTGGGCATCAGGCCCGTACGGGCAACGAATGACGAGATAACCCAGCCGAGGAGGACCCCGATGATACCGCCGGTAAAGGTGAGCATGGCTGCCTCAATCAGGAACTGACTCCATATATCGTGCTCTCGCGCCCCCAGTG
>DAOUVG010000112.1 GCA_030667735.1 Dehalococcoidales bacterium | reverse complement strand
TGAAGGCTTTCGACGTGCCCACCACCGTGGAGGCTTATAAGAACATCGCAGATAAGATACCCTACCCGCTGCACATCGGGGTTACCGAGGCAGGAACGCCGAGGACCGGCGTCATCCGCAGCGCGGTGGGCATTGGCACGCTGCTCTACATGGGTATCGGGGATACGATAAGGGTATCGCTGACGGCGCACCCCAGGGAAGAGCCTTGACCTCAGGCAGCACGGTCCGGTGCTGGTCAGTTGCCCGTCCTGCGGTCGTACAGAGGTGGATATCATCGGACTGGCTCAAGCCGTAGAAGAAAGGCTGGCGAAGATAGACCGGCCGATAAAGGTGGCCGTGATGGGCTGCGTGGTCAACGGCCCCGGCGAGGCAAAGGACGCCGATGTCGGCATAGCCTGCGGTAAGGGTCGGGGCGTTATCTTCCGGAAGGGTGAGCAGGTCAGGACGGTGGAGGAGAAGGACTTCCTTGAGGCGCTGATGGAAGAGGTTCAAAAGGTGTAGGGATGGCGGACGAACAGCCGGGAATGAGTCCCATGCCAAAAAACTGAGAGAAAAGAGGGAATGAGCTATAGGGCCGTTGTCTTTGACCTGTTTGGCACGCTGGTCAGGAGTTTCACCCGTCAGGAGTACGACCAGGTGAATGCCAGGATGGCCGAAGCTGTGGGTGTTCCATTCCCTGAGTTCTGGCAACTGGTCGGGGAAACGTACAGCGGTAAATGTCTGGGACACTACGCTTCCTTTGAGGACAATATTCAGGATATATGCTCTCGTTTCGGTTTGGAAGTGGACGCCAGTCAAATCACGCAAGCTGCAAGGTATCACTATGAATTCATGGCGGATGCGCTCGTGCCGGAACAAGAAGTGCTGGAAGCACTAAGAATGCTGAAAGTCCGAGGACTGAAATACGGACTCATCAGTGATTGTGGCCCCGAGGTCCCCTTGCTCTGGGAAGAGTATCCACTGGCGCGACTCATTGATGTACCAGTCTTCTCCTGTGAAGAACGCGTCAGCAAGCCGAACATTGTCATCTATCAGGTCGCTGCACATCGACTTCAGGTCCAACCGCCGGAGTGTATCTACGTCGGTGATGGCGGCAGTGACGAGTTGAAGGGGGCAGCGGTTGCAGGGATGCTACCGATACTGAAGCGAACCGACTTGAATGATGTCTACGATAGAGATAGACCTGAAATAGCGGACTGGAATGGAGCGGTAATTGACCGGATTATGGAACTACCGGACTTGCTGCGCAAGATGACCAGATGACGTGGGGTGAAGGGCGAAAGGAGAGTTTTAGAGAGGCGCCCCCTCTTGAGGGGGATTTCAAGGGGGTGTCCCCCTTGATTCGTCTTTCACCCAACAGATTGCTTCGGTGTCTCCTCGCTTTGCTCAGAGCCCTGCTCGCAATGACAGGAAAGGCTGGTGCTCCTCATAATGACAGTTGCCATCGAGTCTCAGGGCAGTTCAAAAGGGTGCCGCCCCTTCTGAGGGGCGCTGCTTCAGTAGAGAAGATACTGTGAGACGAAAATCGTGGAAAAGCGTAGTATGTATAAACAAGGGGAGCCCAGAGGGGGTGCCCATTCTGATGGGCCTGCCCCTTTGGCAGGGGTCAGGGGGATGGTCGAAAGGGTTTTTCATCACCTGCTAGGGGATGGGAGTACCAACAGCAGACATGAATAATAGTAAGTCCTACTACCGCTGGTTCATCCTCGCCCTGTCGGCGCTGACCTTCACCTTCGTGGTCGCCATGCCAACCATGTGCCTGCCCGTCCTCTTCGAGGAGATTGGGCGGGACCTGAACCTGAACCTGGTGCAGATAGGCGCTGTCTGGGGGATGGCCCCGCTGGCCGGGATGTTCGTGGTGCTGGCCGGCGGGCTGCTCGGTGACCGCTTCGGGGCGAAGCGTGTCCTGGCGGTATCCTGCCTGCTGGCAGGGCTGGCCGGTGCTCTTCGGGGACTGTCCGGGGATTTCGCCACGCTGGTGGGTACCCTGTTTCTCTTCGGACTCCTGACGGCCACTATCCCCCCGGTAGTCCACAAGACCTGCGGTATCTGGTTCTCGGGCCGACGCCTGGGGTTGGCAAACGGGGTGGTCTCGATGGGCATGGCGGTAGGCTTCACCGTGGGGGCGATGATAAGCGCCACCGTACTCTCGCCGGCACTCGGCGGGTGGAGGAACGTCCTCTTCCTCTACGGGGGAATATCCGTCGTTATCGGTATCCTCTGGATGCTTACGCGCAGCCAGCCGGAGCAGGCTGAGTCGTCGGAGAGCGAGGCAGTAACGGTACCGTTTCGCCAGGCGCTGTCACGGGTAGCCAGAAACCGGTATGTCTGGCTGCTGGGCTTCATCCTGGTCGGCCAGACAGGGTGTGTACAGGGAACGCTCGGCTACCTGCCACTCTATCTCCGGGACATCGGCTGGACGCCGGCCAGCGCCGACGGCGCCCTGGCAACATTCCATGCCACCAGCATCGTGGGTGTCATCCCACTGGCTCTGCTGTCCGGCAGACTTCGCTCGAGGAAGACGGTCCTGTTTGGTGCCACGCTGATGACGGTAGTTGGTGTCGGTCTGCTGTCAGTGGTCGGAGGCTCTGCGGTCTGGCTGGCGGTGGTGATTGCCGGAGTCGTCCGCGATGGTTTCATGGCGGTACTGATGACAACGATTATCGAGACGGAAGGCATCGGGGTAACCTACGCCGGGACTGCCATGGGGATTATCCTGACCCTCTCCCGAGCGAGCTCCTTTGTTTCACCACCCATTGGCAACAGCCTGGCCGACACCAACCTGAGCCTTCCCTTCGTATTCTGGGCAGCCCTGGCAGCAGCCTCCCTGGTCGGTTTCTACTTTCTGAGGCAGAAGCGGCAGAGCCCGGGATAGCGACGCACCCACCGGCTGATGCCGGCACCCACCGGGTGCGCAGCTACCTGAACTCCTCAGGTATCAGGTCCTCGATTCTGGCGGTAGCAACACCAATTACGGAGTCGGCGGCACCGTAATATACCAGCACTTCATCGCGGGCAGTCAGTATCTCCTTGCCTCCGTCCCGCGACACGGCACCACAGGTGAAAACCACGTTCGGTACCCAGGACTCGTCCTTCTCGCCAACCTCAAACCTCTCCGTTGGTTCGAGGATGAAGTTGGGTGAGCGGTAAATGAGGACGGTAGGGTCGGCCAGGTCAACCAGCATGACACCCAGTCTATAGACATGGTTATGGTCCACTCCGTGGTAGACGAGCAGCCAGCCGTATTCGGTCTTTATCGGTTGGGCGCCGCCACCGATTTTGAGGGCGTCCCATACCATTCCCGACCGGGAACCTGCCAGTATCGCGTGCTCCTTTCTGGGCCAGGGGCAACGCAAATGCGTGGAGAAAGTAATCCAGATATGCGGGTCTACCCGGTGCAGCATGGCATATTTGCCGTCAAGTTGTTCCGGGAACAGGGTAGCGTCCTTATCGGTGAATCCCGGGAAGACAAGTCCGTGTCTATGCCAGTTCTTCCAGCGGTAGCCCACGAAGTCCTCGACACTAATGGAGGCCGCGGCAATCTGAGCGATGGTGCCGCTGTAAGCGGTGTAGAGCATATAGACACGACCGTCTATGAGCGTCAACCGGGGGTCCTCACAGCCTTTTTCCTCGCTGGGAGTCATCGGCTCGAATATCGGTTCCTCCAGCCTTTCCGTGAAGGTAAACCCATCTTCACTCACCGCCAGCCCGAGGCGGGAAATGTCATCATCTCCAAAGGCACGGTAGACAATGTAGACCCTGCCGTTCAGGCGGATGGCGCCGGGGTTGAGCAGGTACCTGGACTCCCAGTAGTGTTCCTTGATGGGCCGGAGTACGGGGTTTCCGGCAAAGCGGACCAGCGGTCTTGCCGGCGGCTGCTCCTCGGTGGGGATACCCCGTTTGACCACCGTTCCGGCACCCTGGATTTCACCCAGCAGGAGTGGGGCCAGGTCCTCATACTCCCTGCCGTCGGCCATCAGTTCTCTTATCTTGTTTTCAATTGTCTTCTCGTCCCCGCCAGCCGCTTTGAAATACTCGGTGAGGAAGTCCCGGGAAGACCAGTCACGCTCCACGTGAAGCGAAAGCGGCGTCGGCAGACCTGTCCCTCCCTTGAAGCTGTAGCTTGCCCAGCTCCAGGCCGAGCAGGGCACAAACGTCCCATCAGAGAGTGTCAGGGCCAGGTGGTAGGAATCAGCAACGTCATTGAGATGCCCGGCGAGGGATGCCCGTGCATTGTCTCCGGGTGCCTCCTGGACAATCTGTCGGGCCATATCGCGCAATCGTTCCACAAACACACGCTCGTGACCGTTCTCGAAGATATTGTGCGCCGAGAGCGGTGTCTTCCCCCAGTGTCCCTCCAGGACGTTCACTACCTTCTCGGCAAAGTCCTTCCTTTCCTCAGCGAACTGCTGCCATACCTCCCCGAATCTCTCTGCCTCGATGACGCTCTTGGCAATAGTGGTAAGATAGCGCAGTCTGGGAAATTCACCGCCCATCCCCTTGTGAAGGTTACTCAAAACCAGTCTGCCGGCAATCCTGCTCAACGAAGGGGACTCCTTCATCTCCGCCAGCGAAGGAAACTCATCAATATCGACAACCAGTGGTTTAAGCAGACAGCGCACGAAATGCTCCGGTCTCACGCTCTCCCTGATTAAGGCTCCCACCTGCTCCGTGTAGTCGTACTCTTCCGTCCAACTGGCCAGGGCAAGGATATCGTTGGGTTCGTACCGTGTCAGCAGTTCATTGAGGTAGCTGTAACCCAGCCTTGTGATAAGATTGGTGGGAGGGTACCGCCATAGCAGCCAGGTGGTCATCTCAGGAGCCAGGGCATGACCTTCCGCGCGCTGGAAAAATCGGAATACCAGGTCTGCTGCCTCCTGTACTCCAGCTACGGTAGCAAGGTCCCACGGTACTATGGTCTCGCTCAACCCCACTTCCACCTGAATCATAAAGGCCTTGATACGGCTGACAATCTCCCCGGAACCTGCCTCCCGGGGGACATTCAGCTTCTGATACACAAACTCCTCGAATTGCTGCTTGTACCTGTGAAAAACGGACTCATATACCGCATTAGCAGTGACTGTGTTGCCGTCCGGGGCCGTGACTTCCGAAGGGACGACCAGGGGCACGCCCGGCACAAACTCACGGTAGGTAACGTTGGGCACAGGGGGTCTCAAGGCCTCCCGATGCGACTCCCAGGCAGCTATGAAGTCCGGCTTGAGGCGGACGAACTCGTCCACCATCAGCTCGACTTCTCTCTCCGCCTCAAGCGATACCAGGCGCTCGGCTTCATCAGCGTCAATGGAGTTGAGCCTGTCCCTGAGAGCTATCATTTCCTGTACAAAGCCGGCGAGATGACCGGAGTATGCAGTCACCAGAGCACTTATCAGGTCTCCCTGGGCAAAATCCCTGGTAAAGGCCAGAGCCAGCCACAGGTGATATACCACCTGCGCCCAGAGCCTGTGAGAGAAGCGGAAGGAACCAGCCTCGGTATCCGCCAGGACTTCGAGCTGCCGGTAGTAGTCGTCGGGCAGGACCCACTGGTAAAGGGCCTGGAATCTGGAGAATCCCTGCTTGAACCTATCCACGAGATACCGGGGGATAATGACCACCTCATCGGGCTGGTGTGGCTTCCTGGTCCCAAAAGTGGGCAAAGTCTGCACCAGAGGCTCGCCGGCTGTCTCTGCTTTCTCCCACCGGTCACGGTCGGCCAGGACCTGGGCAAACAGTACCTTCACCGCCTGAGTCAGTACCAGTTCTGCTTTTGCCAGGGAAGGTCTGTGTATCTTTATCCCCAGTTTGGCTTCGCAGATGCGAGCGTCGCTACTGATTGCCGTGGCAGCCAGCCAGCTATCGATGCCATAGCCACCCACCTCGTCACTCGGCGGACGGGGAGATTTCTGCAGAAATGTCCTGAGCAGGCGATAGGATATTCCCCATTGTCCCCC
>DAOUVG010000225.1 GCA_030667735.1 Dehalococcoidales bacterium | reverse complement strand
TTATCGGCAGGGTTCATTCGCACCTTAAAGGCTGGTGTTTGCCTGGGCTATGGTTGGGAAGGAGACTGTGACCACAGTCTTGCATGGGCAGAAGGCCGAATCGAGGGGGATACCGGCAGAATCCGGTTTCGGATTCTGCTAACGTCATTCTGTAAGAATGACGCCCAGACACCCCCACCATAGGGGCTTCGCCCCTCTGGACTCCCCTTGTTCGGCACCCTACTAGCACTAGACCGTCTGGTTCCTTGTCATTCAGAGCATCGGAATATGAAGTGGATTGCCCCGATAACCACGTTCTTGCTAGAATAGGCCCATCAGGAAATGACCTCCGGCTATATTACCGGACAGACCATCATCGCCGATGGAGGTCTGCTTACCTGAACGTACGGGGAGATAACATGAGAGGGATGATACCTTCCGTCAGGCGGGCTGAGCCGGGTGACCTCGGGGCGATAACCGAAATCTACAACGAGGCCGTCCTGACCACCGATGCCAGCTTCGATACCGAGCCGAAGACCGAAGATGAGCAGAGAACCTGGTTCATCAAACACGGTCCGAAGCACCCCATCATGGTGGCGGAAATGGATGGTACAATTACCGGCTGGGCATCGCTCAGCGAGTGGTCCGACCGCCGTGCCTATGCCGACGCAGCAGAGATTTCCCTGTACGTGAAAGAGGAGCACCGGAGTAAAGGTACCGGGAGGATACTACTGGAGGCGATTATTCTGGAAGGCGAGAAGGTGGGTCTGCACTCCGTGGTCGCACGAATAGTGGCCGGCAACGACGTAAGTGTCCACCTCCATGAGTCGGTGGGCTTCGAGAACATCGGCACCATGCGCGAAGTGGGACGGAAGTTTGGCAGGTTCCTTGATGTCATTATCATGCAGAAGATATATCCTTCCGAAAATTCGGTCAGAGTTGAGGAATAAGCGGAATGACGGAACCGATAAGCAAGCAGCTTGACTACCTTTTCAACCCGAGGTCTGTCGCAGTCCTCGGCGCATCCAACAACCCGGGAAAATGGGGGTTCGGCACTTTTGATACCGTCCGGCGTACTGCCAGGAACATGGAAATCTATCCCATAAACCCAACCTCAACTGAAATCATGGGAGTTCCGGCCTACAAGAGCGTGCTTGATGTCCCCGGACCGGTGGACCTGGCTGTTATCGTTATTCCGCCACAGACCGTACCGGGGGCAATGAGAGAGTGCGCTCGGAAGGGAGTCCGGGCAGCCGTAGTCATCTCCGCCGGGTTCAGGGAGACCGGAGAACAGGGAGCGGCACTGGAGCGGGAAGTGCTGGAGATTGCCCGTGAAGCCGGGATACGCTTCGTGGGGCCGAACTGTAATGGCCACTTCAACACTGCGGCCAACCTGCACACCACCGGCGGCGGTTCCAGGCCGGGACCCCTGGGTCTTGTCTCCCAGAGTGGCAACTTCGGCGGGCACATCCTGGGGCGAGGCGCGGAAAGGGGCATTGGCTTTACCAAGTACGTTAGCAGCGGCAACGAGGCCGACCTACATCTCGAAGACTACATCGAGTACCTGGCCGAAGATAACGAAACGAAGATTATCCTGGCCTATATCGAGGGATTGAAGGAAGGCCGGAGGTTCTTCGAGCTGGCCAGGAAGACTACGAAGAAAAAGCCCATAATAGTTATGAAGGTAGGTCGGACCGACGAAGGGGCAAGGGCGGCCCAATCGCACACAGGCTCACTTTCCGGCTCGGACGCAGTCCACGAAGCCGCTTTCCGCCAATCGGGCGTTATCCGGGTCGACGAAGTGGACGACATGTTCGATATTGCCCTGGCACTGCTCCGCCAACCCCTGCCCGGGGGTCGGAGAGTGGGCATAGTGACCGGTGGCGGCGGGTTCGGGGTGGTTGCCACGGACGCCTGCCGGAGAATGGGGCTGGAAATACCCGCTCTCACCGGGGAAACGGTCCGGACACTGAGCAAGTACCTGCAACCGCGCTGGTCTCACGGCAACCCGGTAGACATGGCCGGGGATACCCAGGGGTCTTACCCGTCCCTGGGCACGCTGCTCAAGGCGGAGAACATCGACGCCGTGCTTGCCGTTGGCTCGGTTGGCTACCCCGCCCAGACCCCGACCGACCCGGAACGGTACGATGCCGCGACCAGAGAGCGGATGGAGGAGTATCGCCAGCAGATGATAGAGGGGGAGCTAGGCCTGGTGGACGGTCTGATTGAGCGAATAGACCGCCACCACAAGCCCCTCATCATCACCGCCTCGACAGGACGCGGGCAGTCACCGGCAATCATCAAGCTGGAGGAGAACGGCTTTTACGGCTACCGTACCCCGGAAGAAGGCGCCAGGGTGCTCTCCTACCTGGTCAGGTATGCAGAATATGTGAGGGGGATAGAGGACTAGCAGAGGATTATGCAAAACCCTTTCGACCAACCCCCGTGCGACCCAGATGGGCCGTCTGGGCCACACGGGATAGGGCGTACACCAGTGCGAAGGTCCTGTTGGGTGAAAGACGAATCAAGGGGGACACCCCCTTGAAATCCCCCTCAAGAGGGGTTACACCCCTCTTTGACACCCCAAAACGGTGTGAAGGACAATTTCAGGCAGGAGTCGTTTGCACCTAAGGGTGTGTGGCACTATTCTGGTCAGAGTCCGGGAAGGCGACTACAAACGGAGAGTCAAAGGGACTACCCCCCTTTTGAGGGAGCGCCTCTCCTGAGGGGGGACCTCCTCTGGACTCGCCTTGTTCAGCATCCTGCTAGCTTTTCACAGCCGACAGCCGTACAGTGCATACTATCTACGACGTATGATGCACTTGCCCATCGCCGTGAGGTCCACTGGCACGCGCCAGAGGACGCGGCCCGTCTGGGCATCCAGCGCCACCAGCGTGCGGATGTCGGTCGGGATCGCGCCTGCCGGGTAGTACGGCTGGCCGGGCATCGGCACCCGCGGCAGGGGGACCTCGTCGAGCTTGCGCTTCGGCGCCTGGCGCGCCGCCTCTGTCTCCTCGGCCGTGGGCCGCGCGTCGAGGAAGAAGACGCGGCCCTCGCCCAGGGCGAGCGAGCTGTTGTGCACCAGGCCCGCTCGGCAGGCCCACGCGAGCTTGCCGCCCTCGAGCTCGATGGCGAAGACGCGGGTGCTCCGGTTCTGGTCCGGCCCGGAGCTGCCGAAGAGCCGGACGTTGTCGGTCGCCACCCATCCCCAGGTGGCGTTGGCTGGCTTCGGCGTGGCGTGGGTGGTGAGGGTCCGGCCCGTCTCGGGGTCGAGCCGCAGGCACTTCGAGCCTGTGGCCACGAAGAGGCCGTCGCGCGTCGCGCACAGGTTGCCGCACGTATTCGAGACCCCGGTCCGCATTGCGCCGGGGATCGCGCGCTCCCACAGGATGAAGCCGTTGTATGCGTCAATGCCCCACAGGTAGTTGATGCCCTGGTGAAACAGCCTGCCGTTGACGAACAGCGGCGCGGCGGCGCGCGCGTGGCGGTCCACCACCTTTGCCATCCCCGGCCGCCCGAACCACA
>DAOUVG010000133.1 GCA_030667735.1 Dehalococcoidales bacterium | reverse complement strand
GTATGGTTCCCCCATGCTTATTCTTACCGATACCTCGGACCGCAACCTGCCCCAGCTCGGCGCATACCAGTCGGGCACCGGTGAGTATGGCTCCTATGACCTTCCCGGCATAATGCGTTCCATGTGCAAGTATACGTGCTACGCTACCAGTCCGGAAGAAGCAGTGAGCGGTGTCCAGTTTGCCATAAAACACGCTATGACAGGTAAGCCGGGACCAGCCAGTGTAGTCATGCGCGCTGCTGCCCTGACCGGAGAAATGGACCCGAAGAAGGTCGATAGGATTCATAATATGGCAGGCTACCTGCAGGGGTCCAGGAGTGCTGCACCGGCTGAAGATGTCGACAAGGCACTTGAGATATTGCTGGAAGCACAGCATCCGGTTATTATTGCCGGCAGCGGTATTCACAACTCAAAGGCATACGATGAATTGAAGGAACTCGCCGAGGCTCTCGGAATTCCGGTTGCTACCAGCTACCGGGGCAAAAGCGTCTTCCCCGAAGTCCATCCCCTGGCATTGGGTATGATGGGGGACTTTGGGCAGAAAGTAGCCAACAGTCTGATTGCCGCTGCTGACCTTCTTCTGGTTGTTGGATGCCGACTCGACCCAAGTGATACAAGAAATGGGAATCCCGGTCTGATAGATCCCTCACGGCAGAGAATTATTCAGGTAGATATCGAGCCGAGAAATGTCGGCTGGACATACCCGGTAGAAATGGGTCTCACCGGTGATGCCAGGACCGTACTTGGACAGGTCATGAAAGCACTGAATATACGGAGCGGTGGCGAACTTGCCGCTCCTCAAGACCGTCTTGATGCCGTGGCAAAAGCCAAGGCGGAAGCAGCCTATTGTGAAGCCCCGGAGCTTTATTCCAGCGCCTCTCCGCTTCTACCGCAGCGGATAGTCAAGGCAATCGACAACGTACTGGATAACTCGGCAATCGTTACGCTTGACGCCGGCAACAACCGTATCTGGATGGCCCACTTCTTCAAGAGCAGAAAAGCAGGTACGATGTTCTGCCCGGGCGGTGCTGCCGGCATGGGCTGGGGACCTCCGGCGGCTCTCACCGCCAAACTGCTCCATCCGGACCGGCCGGTACTGTCCGTATCCGGTGATGGTGGTTTTGCCATGACAGCCCACGTCCTTTCCACCGCCGTTCAGTACAATCTGCCGGTTGTCTTCCTGGTGATGAACAACGGCGTACTGGGTAACGTTCGTGACGCGCAGAAGCATATGATGGGAGGCGAAGCTGTCGCCTCCGAGTTTATTGATACCGATTTTGCCGCGATAGCGCGTGCATTTGGCTGTCAGGGTATAAGGGTGGACAATCCTGATAACCTGGAAACAGCGTTGAAAGAGGCTTTCCAGTCGTCGGTGCCAACAGTGATAGATGCTATCACCGAGCCCAACGAACCTTTCACCAAGGTAATTCACCGGTAAAAAGGAGCCTGATGAAAGCGGTAGTCAAGACAAAGAGAGAACCGGGCATCGAGGTGCTCGATGTCGATATACCTGAGGTCGGTGATGCCGACATCCTGGTAAAGGTTATCGCGGCAAGTGTCTGCGGCAGCGATGTTCATGTCTACGAGTGGACTCCTAACTACGAATGGATGCCCCTGCCGGTAATACTGGGTCATGAGTTTGCCGGAGAGGTTGTCCAGGTGGGAGCGAAAGTCGACATGGTGGCGGTGGGCGACCGCATCACGGCGATGCCCGGTATGCCCTGTGGTCGATGTCTGCACTGCCAGGTAGGCAAGCCTGACGCCTGCACCGACCGGATAGGTCTCGGGCTGGCCAGCGACGGTGCCTTTGCCGAGTACCTGCGCATTACGGCCGGTGCCAGCATCTTCAAACTGCCCGATGACCTTGACACCGAGACCGCGTCACTCACCGAGCCGCTCTGTGTGGTCCTGCGTGCCGTGGACCTGTCCACTATCAGGGTTGGTCAAACGACGGCAGTGCTGGGGCCGGGTCCTATCGGGCTGCTCACCCTCCAGGTGTTGAAGGCGGCCGGGGCAGGACTGGTAATGGTAGCCGGTACCAGTGCCGATGAAAAGCGACTGCAGATTGCCCGCGAGCTCGGTGCCGATGTTATTGTGAATGTGGACAAAGAGGACCTGGTTGGCAAAGCTATGGAACTGAGCGGTGGAGGTTTACGTGGCGGACTAGACCTCGTCTTTGAGGCTTCGGGTAATCCGAAAAGCGTCACCGAGGCGGTCAACATGCTCCGCCCCGGCGGGAAGGCGATACTCATCGGGATTCACCCTGCACCGGCTGAGATACCAACCACCCAGCTGGTGCGCCAGAGCAAGTCGGTCATCGGTGCCTATGGCTACGATAACGAAATATGGCGGCGAGCGATTGCGCTCTTCACCACCGGCACAGTCCGTGCCGGGCCGATGATAACCCACCGACTGCCGCTGACACAGGCAAGAGAGGGCTTCGAGGCGGCGGTACGCAGAGAGGCGACCAAGGTCATCCTCGTGCCGTGAGGTATTGAAGGTAGCATTAATACACGCAATTAGAATGCCAGCACTTTTACAGTGCTGGCATTCTTTTTCATAACTATCCGGTGCCAGTTGCTGACTGAGGAAATCCCGGGGATTTTATCTCTGCTAGAACAGCAGCACCCCGCCGCAAATGCGGATGCACTGCCCGACCACATAATCGGAAAGGTCGGTTACCAGGAACTCTACCACCTTGGCGCAGTCCTCGGCAGTACCGACCCTGCCCAGCGGGATAGACTTTTCCATCGCTTCAAGCTGCCCCGGTTTCGTGTTGAAGCTACGCTGCATCATCCGGCCGGTCCCGATGAAGGCCGGTGCAATGCAGTTGACATTAATACCATGGGGGGCAAGCTCCCCGGCAAGGTATTGCGTATAGTTGATGATGGCCGCTTTCGCCAGGCCGTACGAGGAATAGTGACCATTGGGAGAACCCTTCAGCCCCGCCTGTGACGACACGTTCACTATCCGGCCGCTGTGCTGCTCCTTCATCGGTATCGCAACTGCCTGACAGCCGAATATACAGCTCATCAGGTTTCGGTCTACCTCACGCCTTAAGTCCTCTTCCGGTACCGAGGAAGCAAAGCTTGTCTCCGGCCTGACCTGCAAGCCTCCGGCATTATTCACCAGGATATCAATGCGGCCGAACTCCTTGAGCACCTGCTCGACCATAGCGTCTACTTCCTTCTTGCTGGCGGCATCGCATTCGATTCCCAGAGACCGGCGACCCAGGTTTCGCACCTCTTCGACCACCGTGTCAGCCGTCATCTCCTCATCAAACTGCTTGTACGAATGCAGGTCGGCGTCGTTGATAACGACATCCGCCCCCATCCTCGCCAGGCGCAGGGCATAGGCACGCCCCAACCCCCGGGCCGCCCCGGTAATCAGGGCTACCTTGCCTTCAAGCTTCTGGTCCATCGAGACCTCCCCGTGGATACTGTCTCTTTGCTGTCTCTCAATCACACTAGCTCCAGCCCTTCAGCCGGTAGTAGTCGGACAGCATCCGGTCAAAGTCACGTTTCGGCAGAACCTTACCGCTGTCGGTGAGGGGTTCCTCAAAGAACCTCTTCGGTAGAGTGTCGGCTGCCGGTGACATACCCTCGCGCAGATTAAATACCCTGGCCTTGTTGGTGATATTCAGTGCGAGCCGTTGCAACTGGCTTTTATCCAGGGCCATGCCGGTAGTACCCTCTATTATGAGAGACAGCATCTCCCAGGGGTAAAGGTCCCTGAAGAACCGGCAGAGAATCAGGGAATCAAACAGCGTGTGCCGGTCCTCGAAGTCCAGCATCACTTCCGCCTTACCCTCAATCTCGTCGGGACCAATCATACCGGATAGCTCCGCCTTGTAGACGGTGGACCTGAGGTGGCAGGCCCCTCTGTCCGAGACGGCGTAGGCCAGACCCATCCCCTTGAGCACCCTGGGGCCATATCCCGCCGGTTCCAGTCCCTTAACATGAATCGCTACGTCTTCCAGGCCCCACTCGCGACTGGCGGGCACTATCCCTTCCGCCAGGGTGGCGCCAATGCCCTCCCTGCGGGCAATCTTTCCCAGAAGCTCGGCGATACCATCGACGTCGCCGTACTCGATTCTCTCGTCTATTGCTCCCCGGCGCGAGGCTTCAATCGTAAATGCCGCCAGGTTGCCCGCGGTTATCGTGTCCATGCCCAGCCGGTCGCAGATGTCATTCAGGTAGGCAATCTCCCGGATGTCATCGAGCATGCACAGCCCGCCGAAGGCATAGAGTGTCTCGTACTCAGGCCCTTCGATTACCAGTCCCTTGTGCCGGCCGTCGACTATCTCCGCCAGATTCGCACAGGCCAGGAAGCACTTCGGGCACGCCCTTGCCCTGACTTTGCACTGGCTGAGCAGAGCATCGGCGCTTATCTTCGGCCAGTCCTCATACGTACCTGCCGTCCAGTATTTTGTCGGGAAGGCCCCGGCACGGTTGGCCAGGGCCACGAGCATCGGCGTACCCAGCTTTTTATAGGATATTGCCCCGGCGTCCGTCTTTGCCTTGCTGCCGGTTTCCCGCCAGACCTTGCCTAGCAGGTCAGGTCTGGCCACACTGCGTTGCTGGCTGCCGTGGAAGACGATGGCCTTGATTCTCTTTGACCCCAGCACCGCCCCGGCCCCGGTACGGCCCACCGACCTCCAATAGTCGTTCTCGATTACGGCGAACCTGACCAGGTTCTCACCCGCCGGCCCGATGACGGCAATCCCGGCATCATCCAGACCGACTTCCTCTCGTACGGCGTCTTCCGCCTGGTATGTCTCCCGCCCCCAGATATGTGAAGCGTCGTGGAACCTCACGCTCCCGTCGGTGATTTCCAGGTAGACGGGAGAGAGAGAGGCGCCCTTGATAACGACAGCATCGTATCCCGTCCTGCTGAAAGGCCCGGCGACACTACCTCCGGCGTAGGACTCGCTGTATATTCCGGTCAGTGGCGACTTGGTGAACACACCGTACCGCGATGACCCGAAGACCCTGGTGTCCGCAGCCGGTCCCGTGGCGAACACAATGGCGTTGTCTTCAGAGAGAGGGTCTACTCCGGCCGTCGTATTGCTCAGGAGGAGATGGGTGCCCAACCCCT